>JBFWRA010000797.1:0-3347 GCA_050249155.1 Isosphaeraceae bacterium
GGACAGCCCTCCGCCAGCTCGGACAACTTCGTCGCGCTGACCAGCACGCTGGTGGCCCATGAGTTGGGACACCTCCTGGGCCTGCGGCATTCCGACTCGTTCGGTCCGATCGGAATCAACCCGGCCACGGGGCTCCCCTATGGCCTGTTTCCTGGTCTGATCAGCAAGAGCGCGGTCCGCAACGAGACCCGACTGGGCGTGAACGACCCAGGGACCGGCGCGACGACCACGCGCTACTCG
The DNA here is from genome assembly GCA_050249155.1 of Isosphaeraceae bacterium. GTDB lineage: Bacteria > Planctomycetota > Planctomycetia > Isosphaerales > Isosphaeraceae > JBFWRA01. The sequence continues at coordinate 241 of JBFWRA010000797.1, forward strand.
TTCTCGAAGAGCCCCGTCCTACTCGGCCCGGTGAACCAGGCCGGCAACGCGACCCCCACGCCGCACCCCTCGCCCAGCGGCACGGTTTATGACGGGGTATCGCCCGTGGCCAGCTTCGTCGTCACCGCGGCCGCGGGAGCGGTGGTCGTCACGCCGATCGGGACTCCCGAGCGAACCGTGCTCGGCGGCCAGCTCGACACGGAAACCGGCGTCCTGACCCTCTCCTGGTCGGCTCGACCAGTGGTCAGCTCGATCGTCGTCACCTATGATTACGACGCGTTCCGTCCAGGATATCGAGGTCCCGACGACGCCGGCGAGACACCGAACCACATCATGGGCTCGCCGGCCTCGGTGGGCAGCCGAATCTCCGACGCGCTGGGCGATCCCTATTTCGGCGAGCGGGAATTGACCAAGCTCGCCTTCGCCGACGCGGGCACGACCGTGCGAGAGGCCGACCTTGGCCTGATCGCGTTGACGGGCTCCCCGCTCGGGGGCCAGGCGCGCTCGCTGGGGACGCTCCCGGGCCTCGCCGTTCCCAACTTGCTCCGCCCAGGGGCGGTCCACGCGGGCAGGCCCCTGAACGTCCGCGCGATCAGCGTGGTGGGTTCGATCGCCATCGACCCGGCCACCGGACGCAGCCAGAACGACGTTTATTCCTTCCAGGGTCAAGCCGGCGACCTCGTGACCCTGGAGGTGCTCTCATATTCGATCCGGCAACGGCTCTCGGGATTGATCGACTCCGTCGTGAGCCTCCATGACGCCTCGGGGAACGTCCTGGACTATTACGGACGCCCGGCGATCAACGACGACGGATTCGACAACCAGGACGCGATCCTCATCGACGTCCTCCTGCCGGCGACGGGGACCTATCACGTCGTGGTGGACACCTACGCGTCGTCACTGGCCACCGACGTCGACACTGGGGAGTATGAACTCGCGATCACGTCTTACGTCGACCCGGCGGGGAATCCCGCGAGGCTTCCCGGTGGTGGCGACACCCTGGTCGCGGGCCTCGGCGGCGACGTGCTCATTGGCGCCACGGGAGACGACCGCCTGGTGGGCAAGGTGGGCGATCTCTACCTCAACTTCTCCGCGACGGACGTGGTCGGGCCGAACACCGCCCCGGTCGCCGTCGAGGATTCCTACGCTGGGTTCCAGGACCAGCCGATCGTCGTCTCCCAGGTGGGCCTTGGCCTGCTGGGCAACGACCGCGACGACGAGCGCGATCCCCTGGTCGTCTCACTCGTCACGGGCTCGGGCCCCCTGCGCGGTTCCCTCACGCTGAACCCCGACGGAACCTTCAGCTACACCCCGAACCCCGGCTACTTTGGTCAGGACGCCTTCTCCTATCGAGCGTTCGACGGCGCGTCGTTCTCCGCGCCAGTCGTCGTCACGATCCAGCTCGCGCAGGTGCAAACCTCGCCCATCGCCGAGGAAGACTCCTATCAGACCCTCGAGGATACCCCGCTCATCGTGGCCGCGCCGGGTGTGCTCGCCAACGACCCGAGACCCGGGCAGTCGGTGGTCCTTCAATCCACGACGACCCACGGGCAACTTCAGCTCAACCTGGACGGCTCGTTCATCTACCATCCGTTCCTCGATTTCTTCGGAATCGATTCGTTTACATACGTCGCCGTGTCGGGGAGCCATACGTCGCTCCCCGCGACCGTGACGATCGACGTCACCGCGGTCAACGACGACCCGCTGGTCTCGAGCGTGACGAACGACGGACCCGCGACGTACGGCAACCTGGCGACCGTGACCGTCGTCGCAAGCGACGTGGACGGACCCACGCTGAGCTACGAGTTCGACTTCGACGACGACGGGATCTATGAGGTCGGACCGCGATCCATGCCGTCGGCCTCGTTCGCTTTCCCCGCGGTGGGTACGTATCTCGTCGGCGTCCGCGTCACCGACGGTGCTGGAGGAGCGGCGACCAGGACGACGACGATCCAGGTCACACCTCGCCCTGTCACCATCGCCGCCGATTCCCAGACCAAGACTTATGGCGACGACGACCCAACTCTGACCTATCGAATCACGAGCGGCGACCTCGTCAACGGCGACACCCTCACCGGGACGCTGAGCCGCGCTCCTGGTGAGAACGTGAGTGCGTACCCCATCGTCCGAAACACCCTGACCGCCGGTGCCAATTACACGATCACTTTCGAACCGGCCGCTCTGACGATCACGCCGCGTTCGGCGGTGGTGACGCCGAACGCGGCCTCGAAGGTGTATGGCGCGTCGGATCCGGTGTTGACGGGGGCGCTGAGCGGTTTCCTGTCAGGCGACGGTGTGAGCGCGACGTACGCTCGGGCGGCGGGTGAGACGGTTCTGGGCGGTCCCTACGCCATCACCGCGACGCTGAGCCCAACGAGTGTGTTGACGAACTACGTCATCACGTATCAGACGGCCGCTCTGACGATCACGCCGCGTTCCGCGGTGGTGACGCCGAACGCGGCCTCGAAGGTGTATGGCGCGTCGGATCCGGTGTTGACGGGGGCGCTGAGCGGTTTCCTGTCAGGCGACGGTGTGAGCGCGACGTACGCTCGGGCGGCGGGTGAGGACGTGGGCGTCTATCCCATCACCGCGACGTTGAGCCCAGTGGGTGTGTTGACGAATTATGCCGTGACCTACCAATCGGCTAGTTTCACGATCACTCCCGCGGCGTACACAATCGCTCTCGCCGCATCCACCAGTGTCTCGGTGCCAGGTCAATATGTGACGTTCACGGCGACCGTCGGAGGTTCGGCGACCGGTTCGGTCACCTTCCGGAACGGGAGCGTGGTTCTGGGGACCCGTCCACTTTCGAGCGGCCTGGCCAGCCTCGCCGTCTCCACGCTGGAAGTGGGAAATCACACCATCACCGCCACGTTCGTTCCGCCTTCGAATCCATCGGGCTCGGTCTCGGCGGGCGTCGTCCAGAGCGTTCAGAGGGTCGCGTTCGTGCCGGGCCCGCAAGCCGGTCAGTGGGTGCTTCACGTCGGCGGGACCATCGGCGATGACAATATGGATATCCACGTCAAGAGGTCCGGCGACGATTTCGACCAGGCGAAGGTCCAGATCAAAACCAAGGGGGTCTCCGGCACTTTCAACACCGGCTGGAT
>JBFWRA010000798.1:0-3342 GCA_050249155.1 Isosphaeraceae bacterium
ACGCTCTTCCGATCTCGCAAGGTACACTTCGCGCTGGATTTGAGAACGACCCGGGGAGGGCCACGATGCGCGTGGTGACGATCGACGGGCCCGCGGGGGCGGGGAAGAGCACGGTGGCGCGGCGGCTGGCCGATCGACTCGGCTGGTGGTTGCTCGACACCGGGGCGATGTACCGCGCCGTCGCGCTGGCCGCCCTCCGCGCGGGTGTGGACCTCCTCGACGACGCGCGGGTCGGCCCCATCGCCGAGCGGATCACCTTGCGGTTGTCACAAGGTCGCGTCCTGCTCGATGGCGAGGACGTGACCGAGGCCCTGCGATCGGTCGAGGTGACCAGGGCGACCAAGGACGTGGCCGACCGCCCCCGAGTCCGCCAGCGCATGGTCGCGCTTCAGCGCGCCTTCGCGGCCGAGAACGACCTCGTCACCGAGGGAAGGGACCAGGGAACCGTGGTCTTTCCCGACGCCCTCTGCAAGTTCTTCCTCACCGCCAGCCTCGAAGAGCGGGCTCGCCGTCGACACGCCGAGTACGCCGCGAAGCGCGTGCCGATCGAGCTTCAGGCGGTGCTCAACGACGTCCAGGAGCGCGACGCGCGCGACGCGGGCCGGTCGATCGCCCCGATGACCCCCGCGCCCGACGCCCTGATCGTCGACACCACGGGCCTGGATCTGGACGAGGTGCTCGGGACGATCGAGCGGGTCGTCCGCGCGCGCCTCGAATCGACGGGGGGATCGCCATGACCGAGCCCACCGCCGCCGACGGCCCCTCGAAGGCGGACCGTTCCTGGTTCGCCAGGGTCTGGTACGAGCTGGTCCGCGCGGTGAGCCTCACCTGGTTTTCGATCGCCGGAGGAATCCGAGCGACCGGCATGGAGAACCTCCCGGCACGAGACGGCGTGCTCATGGTCTCAAACCATCTGAGCTTCCTGGACGTCTTCGTGCTGGGCATCCCCCTGAAGCGACGATTGAACTATGTGGCGCGTTCCACGCTGTTCAAGCCGTTGCTTGGCCCCTTGATCCGATCGGTCGGCGGGTTTCCGATCCAGATCGAAGGCAAGGGGGCGTCCGGCCTGAAGGAGACCCTCAAGCGGCTTCGCCAGGGGGCGGTGGTGGTCATGTTCCCCGAAGGGGCCCGAAGCTACGACGGCCGAATGACCCCATTGAAACCTGGGATCGCCGTGCTAGCGGGCCGGGGAGGGGTTCCCGTCGTCCCGACCGCCGTCGCGGGCACGTTCGAAGCCTGGCCGAGGACCCGGCCGATTCCTGGCCGACACGCGATCCGGATCGTGTACGGTCCCCCGATCGCGCCCGAGGAGCTGCGAGGCCAGTCCCTGGAGTTTGTGACAAGCCTGATTTCCGATCGCATGGCCGCGTGCCGGACGGAAGCCCTCCAGGCCCTCGCCCGAGACCTCGCGATCGACGGGAACGAGGTCGCCGACGCCCTGGTCAGGGGAGCCGCGTCCCTCCCGTGAACCCAGAGCGGAGAGAATCCCCCGATCCGCCTTCCGGGCGGATTCTCGATTCCATCACCACCCAAGGCGCATCCCGACGCGCCCGATCGAGACTCAGGCCGGGGCGCCTCGAAGCTGAGATTCCAGGGCGTTGAGACGGGACTCGAGGTCCTCCGCGGCCTGGGCGCTGAGGGGCTTCTCTCCGAACCGGACGCGGTAGAACGCCTCGACGACGCGACGAGGGACGTCCACGACTTCCAGCGTGTCGGGGCCTCGGCCGCTCAGAAACGCGGTCGCGCGATGAGCGAATTCCTCCTGGGTCTCGGTCACCTGCCGCTCGATCTGGAACTCGGCCAGGAGTTGCGCCAGTCGTCGGTAATGCGTCGCGCCGGGAGAGGTGGACAGCGGATCGACCTCGGGGCCGCGATACAAGGCCAGAATCCGGCGAACGACCCAGCGGATCAGCCGAAACAAGCCCACCACCAGCAGCAATCCCACGAAGGAGACGAGGAACCCTCGAACGCTCACGATCGACCGGGCGTTGGGGAACGTCACCATGGTGAGGACGGCCTCGCGGAGCGCCGCGAGGCGGCTGGCCATCACCGCGAACCCCTTTCTCGCCTCCAACGCCAGGGCGCGCGCCGGCCCGTAGAGGAGCCGCTGTTGCCGCTCGGCGTCGTAGCCGGCGACGTAGTAGATCCAGACGAAGCTCACGAAGTCCGTGATCTGCCGGAAGTAGGCCCTCAGACCGCCGACCCGGGCGACGGACAACTGACGCTCGATGCCGGGAGTGGGATCCAACGTGATCCAGATCGGGTAATTCTCAGGAGGAGGAAGATCTCCCAAATAGACCTCGACCCAGCTATGGGCGTGTTTCTGACGAACGGTCAGGGCCCTGGCGGCGTAATTCCAGTCTCCGCCCTTGAAGCCGTTGACCATCCTGGCGTGGATGCCGATCGATCGCGCCAGGAGGATCAACGCGCTGGCGAAATACTCGCAGTGCCCCTCTTTGCGGTTGAACAGGAAGTCCTCGATGGGGTCGAGGGACCGGTCGACGGCGTCAAGTTTCAGCGTATAAAAGAATTCGCCCGAGTCGCGAAGATAGCGTTCCAGGGCGATCGCCTGGGCCTTCACGTCGTCGCGAGACTCCTCCGGCATCCGGGCGACGACGGACTCGGCCAGGGCCTTGAACCGCTCCCTGAGGGGCTCGGGCACGCCGAGAAGCAGGTTCTTCTGGTAAAGCGACGGTGAGGACTCGCCAGGTTGTGGCAGCGTCGTGTCGCGATACGAGACGACCTCGTAGTCGTAGGGCCCGGGTCGCGTGTCACCGCGGAAGATCGTGCCGTCGCGCGCGTTCAATTCCGGGGGAATCCGGCGGATGGCGTCGGTACTGATCATGGGACGAAGGCCAAACAGGGCGGACGAGTCGTTGGCCTCGAGCTTGATCCGTTGACGGATTTTCCCCTGAGGTCGGTCGGATCGAAACGCCCTGGAGTCCGTACCTCGGTTCACCGGGAAAGTCGAGGAGCGTTTTCCCTGGCGAAGCCACTTGCCGTTCTCGTAGATCGCCATCGTCACCCCGCGCCAGAGCGGCTCCCCGTCCGGGGTGATCGAGTTGTTCTGGTCATCGAAGAGCTCGACCCTCATCACCTCGGAGTCGTCCTCCAGGATCTCGCCCAGCTGGCCGAGCTGAACCTCGTCGTCGAAGCCGGTCAGGTGCTGCGCGCGGGTATCCCCGCGCTGGGATCGAGCCATGCCCAGCCTTCTCGTTCTACTGTATCCCGTGCTGTGCTTGGTATAATTGCTTTCGCCCCAATTGCTTTCGTCGAGGAGGCGGCGTTTGGCGGAGTCCGTCATGGAACAGCGATACGAGACGCGGCTGGCGGAGATGCTCG
>JBFWRA010000799.1:0-3341 GCA_050249155.1 Isosphaeraceae bacterium
GCCCGATGAACGCGGCGTCACCCGCGTGGGGCGTACCGCTGGTTTGTCTTCGTCCCCCATCCGATTCCCCCTTTCATTCTTGAAGTCGCACCTGGTCGTTTGACTCGGAGGAGTCCTTGTCATGAGGTTCGCGCCGCGCCGTCACGCCTTCACGTTGATCGAATTGCTGGTGGTGATCGCCATCATCGCGGTCCTGATCGCTTTGTTGTTGCCCGCGGTCCAGTCGGCCCGAGAGGCCGCTCGCAGGGCCCAATGCACCAACAATCTCAAGCAGCTGGGCCTTTCGGTCCATAATTATGAGAGCACCAATGGCATGCTACCGCTCGGGGCGTTCTACATGTTCCCCCGGACGTGCAACCGCTGGAAGCAGGCGCACAGCTTCCTGGTGGGTCTGATGCCCTACATGGAGCAGACCCAGGCGGTCAATTCGTTCAACTTCAACCTGCACCCGTACCAGGCGGAGAACTCGACCATGATGGGCACGGGGTTCTCCGCCCTCTGGTGTCCCAGCGACGCCGAGGTTTCCCTGCCCGTCCAGGCGGTGCAGCCGAGGAACTTCCTGGGCAGTTGCAGCGGCGTCCCGGGCGGGACCGTCGCCAGTCCGCCCTGGAGGCTTTACCACACCTCGTACGCCGGGAGCGGTGGGATGTTCCCCTCGTACCCGTCGGGTCCGGCGGGGGTCGATCCGAACTACTCGACGATCATGGGCCAGGCCAACGGCACGATCCACTTCGGCAGCCAGGTGCGGCTCCAGTCGATCACCGACGGCACCAGCAACACCCTGATGATCGGCGAGCGCGCCTTCAGCAAGATCAAGCCCGCCAGCAGCAAGGACGTCTGGTTCCTTTGGTTCTCGGGCGCGTATAGCGACACGATGTTCACGACGATGTACCCGATCAACCCCCACACCCGGCTGACCGTCAACGCGGGGGATGAGGGCGCGATGCTCGGCGCCGGCGGCGGCAACGCCTACACCGCCGCGGCCTCCAGCCTGCACCCCGGCGGCGCGAACTTCGCCATGGCCGACGGCTCGGTTCGATTCATCAAGGAAACCGTCGCCACCTGGCCGTACAACCCCTCCACCCTGCTCCCCGTGGGACTGACCCAGGCCGGCGGGTTCTTCACCCTCGCCCCGGGCACCTCCGTCGGGGTCTTTCAGGCCCTCTCCTCCCGCAACGGCGGAGAGGTCGTCAGCGCGGACGCTTATTGATCCGCGACCGGCTTGATAAAATCGAAGGCCACGGCCCCCAGGTTACGTTTCGTTTCGGGGGTCGTGGCTCGCTCGCGTCGATCGATCCACCCGTCGTTGGTTTTCTCCGAGGAGTTCACGCCATGTCCTCGCGACGGTCCTTTCTCGCCGCGGGTGCGGCGCTGGCCGCGTTTCGGGGCGACGCCGTCGCCCGGGTCGCCCGCGCCGAAGCCCTCGCCGGTGACGCGCCCCCCGATCGGCTCGCCGCCGACGAGGACTACTGGGGTGAGATTCAGCGCGCCTTCGACACCGACCGGACCATCATCAACCTGAACAACGGTGGCGTCTGCCCCACCCCTTCCCACGTCCTGGAACAGATGATCCGGGACCTGAAATTCACCAACGAGGCCCCCGTCCAGCACATGTGGCGGGTGCTCCAGCCGCGGATCGAGTCGGTCCGTCGCGAACTGGCCCGCGAGTTCGGCTGCGACCCCGAGGAACTCGCCATCACCCGCAACGCGACCGAGGCGATGACGACCCTGATTTTCGGGATCGACCTCAAGGCGGGCGACGAGGTCGTCATCACCGACCAGAACTACCCCCACATGCAGGTCGCCTGGGAACAACGCGCCCGTCGCGACGGCATCGTCGTGAGGAAAGTGCCCGTCCCCGCCCCCTTGACCGCGCCCGACTCGTTCGTTGGGCAGGTGCGCGAGGCGATCACCCCCAGGACCAGGGTGATCGAGCTACCCCAGGTCACCAACTGGTGCGGGCAAGTCCTGCCGATCCGCGAGGTCGTCCGCCTGGGACGCGAGAAAAACATCCCGGTGTTCGTGGACGGAGCGCACGGGTTCGGCCAACTCCCCGACAAGCGCGACGACCTGGAGTGCGACTTCTACGGGACGAGCCTGCACAAGTGGCTGCTGGCCCCCATCGGCACGGGCTTTCTTCACGTCCGAAAGGAAAAGATCGGCTCGATCTGGCCGATGATGTCCTCCTCCTCGAAGGATGACGACGTTCGCAAGTTCGAGGAGATCGGCACGCACCCGCAGGCGAACTTCAACGCGATCGCGGTGGCCCTGGCGTTCCACAGGGCCATCGGCACCCCGCGGAAGCTGGCCAGGCTGCGCTACCTTCGCGACAGGTGGGTCAAGCCGCTCCGCGCCGCGGATCCTCGAATCAAAATCTGGACGCCCGTGGATGACGACGCGCTGTCCGGCGGCATCGCGCTGGTGCAGATCGAAGGGGTGGATATCGGGGCCCTGTTCGGGCACCTTTACAACAAGTACCACATCGTGACCTCGCCGACGAAGCACCCGACGTTCGAGGGGGTCCGGGTCTCCGCGAACGTCTACACGACACCCCAGGAGATCGACGTCTTCACCGAGGCGATGATGGGAGTCCTGGCCAAGGGGATCTGAATTCAGAACCCGGGCCGCCTTGAAACACGTTCCGTCGCCATCGCGGACCATCCGAGCTCAAGATGGTCCCCGATGGCGGACTCAACGCCAACGAGCGGAACCCGCTCTAAAACGCGTACCCGTGCAGGGCGATCTCCGGGGCGTGCGCGGCGGCGACGCGCGCGGCCTGCTCCGGGGCGAACACCTCGCGATACGGCCGCCGGTCCGTCCGATATTCCCCCTTGGCCCTGATTCCGAGGTCGCGATCGAACGGAATCCCCAGCCGACCGAACACCTCGGCGAGGTCCTCGGTCAGTCGCTCGTAACGCAACACGCGGTCGACGATCACCCGAGAGGGGTCGCCCGGCTCGGTGTAGAGCGGGTAATTGACCGGGAGCTCGCCCGTCTCCAGATACTCGTCGAGGGATAACACGCCCCCGCGACGCGCCTTTTCCATGTGGTAATAAGAGAGCGTCTTGTCCCAGGGGTTACGCTCGACGCAGAATTTCTCATACCCGTCCCAGACCTCCCGCGCGACCCGGGCGCGCACGCCCGCGGCGTCGATGTGATTGAAGAAACCCCCGGCCTCGTGGTTTCGCGCCTGGTGCGGCGCGACGGGCGGATCTATCGGGGTCACGACGTCGTCCGGACCGCAACGTCCCGACAGGAAGACCTCGATGCTCGTCCCCGCCGTCTTCCTGGTCTTTATGAATATAAGTTTATATTTATGAGAAATAATCATCGGTTCATCC
>JBFWRA010000800.1:0-3340 GCA_050249155.1 Isosphaeraceae bacterium
TGAAGCCCAAGCCGCCCGTTCGCCAGGGCGAGCACGCTTCCGTCGGGCGCGAACGCGAGGTCGTAAACGAACGGAAAGTCGAATTTCTCCCGCCAGACGCGACTTCCCGAGGCCGGGTGCCATAAGTAGAAGCTACCGTCGCTTCCCCCCGAGGCGAGCAGGCCGCCGTCCGGAGAGAATGCCAGCGCCAGGACGCGCCGGGAGTGCCCCTTGAGTTCGCGCATCGATCAGAAGCCCTCCCCGGCGTCCCAGAGAACGATCCCGCGTTTCCCGCCGGCGGCGAGGGTCATGCCGTCCGGGGAGAACGCCAGCGCGTCGATCGGCCCGACGTCCGGGTCGTAACAAGCGCGCTCCAACCCGTCGGAGACGTCCCAAAGCCGAACCGTGCCGTCGTAACCCGACGTGGCCAGGGTCATTCCATCGGGCGAGAACGCCAGGGCGCGAACCATGTCGGAGTGGCCGACCAGCTCGCAACGGCGGGGTTCGTCGAGCGACCAGAGATGAACGTCGTCGTCCGAGGTGACGGCCAGGGTCCTTTCATCCGGGGTGAAGCACGCCTCGATCTGCCCGGTGAAGTGGAGGCTCCAGCCCAGCCCTGGCGCGAACGTGCCTCGGCGCGTTCCGAAACCGCTGACTGGCACCAGGAGGGTTTTGGTGCTCGTCCCGTCGCGAAGTTCCAGCGGTTCCGCTTTCGGAATCGAAGGTTCTCCCCCCTCCAGGGAGAGCATCCCACGGGCGAGTCGATGGCCGTGGAGTTCGACCGAGGAGAGCCATCGAGGGCGTGTGGTGGTCAGCCGCCAACGCGTGGCCTCGGCTCTGCGCGCGTCGATCGGACTTGCCGTGTTCGGCCGTTTCCAGCCCAGGAGCACCGTCGTCAGATCTTCGCTGTTGGGGTGTTTGAAGTCGCCTCGGGGTAGCTCCGCGCCGGTGAAGGCATCCCAGATCCGGAGCGTTTCCCCATAGGAAATGATCATGGTTTCTTCGAGGCTGAAGACCACGCCCAGGACGTTGCGGCGATGGCCCGAGATCGTCAAGGACCGCGACCCGTCGTGGAGGTCCCAGAGCCGCACGTTCCAGTCGCTGCCGCAACTGACGAGCAGTCGCCCGTCGAGCGAGTAGGCGAGGCATCGGACGCGCTCGTCGTGGCCGGCGAGAATCAACATGGACGCGTCTCTCCCCGGTCAGTCGTGTTCGCCGAGCGCCGCGCGCACGTCGCGATGAATTCGTCTTCGGACGAGGTATTCGTCGTCCTCGGTCCAACGTCGACCCGATTCTCCCAGGGTGAAGTCCTCGCTCGCCAGGGTCAGCACGACCGATTCGATCAGATCGAGCCGGGAGAGTGAGTAGTGGGAGCCGACGGTGAACGTGTCGTGGACACGTTCCACCGACGTGAACAGTTCGGTGAGTCTGGGGATCGCGATCGCGCCGGGGGCCTGGCCGAGCGCTCGGGCGTACGCGCAGGCCAGGCCGGTCTGGTCGATCGGGGGGAGTTCCCCTTCCAGAAGGATCGCGCGGGCCTCGTCAAAAATGGGCGACGCGCGTTCCGACTGACCGAAGTGGCACCAGCCCGCGGCGACCTGAAGCAAGATCCGCACGACGCGCGCCCAGGCGGCGACACCCTGGCCCTGGCGAACGGCGACGGAGGCCAGGTCGTCGACGCCGGTGATTTTCCGGTGTTTCAGGACGGTCGTGGCGATCTTGCCGAGAAGTCGGTCGATCTCGTCGCGGACGCCAAGTACGCGGAGCCCTCGGAAGCACTCGCGAAGCAGCGATTCGAGCTCGCCGTGGTCGCGTTCCGTCGCCGAGCCGAGGATCGACTCGAACCGCGAGACGTACGCTCGGACATGCCCCGGCTGGTCGAAATGCGCCGCCAGTCGCCCGGCGCGCTCGAGCAGTCGGGCGCGGCGCGTGAGCTGGTCGAGGTGATCGACCGTTGGCAGGACGCGATCGAACAACCGTCGGGCGAACGGCTCGCCGAGCCGGTAGGCGACCTCCATCGCCGTCCCCAGGATCTCGGACGCGCGCACCCAGGGCTTTGGACCGTTGGGTGGATGATCCAGCAGGCGCTCCATGATTCGGAGCACCTCGGCCCGGTCGGTCAGATCGACCACGCTGGCGAGGGTCCGCGATACCTCGTCGTCGACGCTTCCCCGCCAATGGCGATAGGGAGAGACCTTCTCGTGAGGTTCAAGAATGTGAGAATGTTCACGCAATCGATCGATCTTGTAGCGAAGCTCCTTGCTTCCTTTCCTGCCGACTTCGATCGAGGCGTCGCCCAGGGTTTCCAGGCGGTTCATCAGTTCGTCGGGTAGCGGACCCCCGGGGACCTTTCCCTCGAGCGACTGGCGGATTCGGTGATCGAACGCCGACGCCAGCCAGGCGGTCACGGCGTCATGCCTGGGAAGGGCCCCGAGGCCGGATTCCAGCAAGGCCTTGCTTCCCGGGGCATCCCCCGTCCTGGCCAGCCCGTGGGCGAAAATCAGGTCGCAGAAGGCCGCGGTGTGAGGAGCGGGCCAGTGTCCACGGCCGACCCAGGACCTGGCCAGGGGGTGGAGCTTGGCCAGTTGCTCGCGGGCCAGCCGGGCCCGGTCCCCCTGCGGACCTCCGCCGTATCGGAGGAACGAGGGCGTGTCGACGTCCCGGTTCAAGCCCTGGTGGTGCAGCCGCTCCAGCGCGCGGTCCCGAGCGCGGGCCAGGGTCAGCACGTCGCCTCCCGAGAGCGCGGCGACCGCCGTCCACGCCAGCCAGGCCACCCGGACCGGGATGAGCGTTTCGTTCGCTTGCAAGAACGTCTGGATCTGGCTGATCTTGGAGGCGTGGGTCCGCTCGCCGCGGGCTTCCGCGGTCAGCAACGCGACCGCCAGGGCCCGGACGTCGGCCGTGGTCGGCTTGGTCTCCTTGACCAGCGCCTCCAGGGCGGTCGGGTCGTCGAGCCGTCGACCGGTGACGGCCTTCTCGTGGGAGAACCAGGACGAGAGCCAATCGGCGGGGGGGGCGGCCCGTTCCCAACATGCGTTGGCCCAGCAGACCGCGGCGTCGGCACCGCGTTCCAGGGCGGCGTTCAGGCGCGCCATCTCGGCCCAGATCGGGAGTCGGTCGGGGTCGTCCAGCGCGGTCTCCATCGCCTCGAAGCGCGACTCCAATTCCGTGAGCCTGCGCACCGCCTCGCCGGGTTCCACCATCTCGGCGTTCCCGGTCGTCCCCGCGCGCCGTTGATCCTTGCGCGCCTCGGCTCTCGCGGCCAGGTTCGCCCGCGCGACGGCGTCCTCCGGTCGCTCGGCGTCGTTCCTTGGCCTGGCGCGATTCCGGTCACGCTTCGGACCGTCGGGCCGTTCCGCCT
>JBFWRA010000801.1:0-3340 GCA_050249155.1 Isosphaeraceae bacterium
CTCCGCGCGTTGTCGCTGGGGTCGGGCATATGATCCGGAGGTGCCGAGGCGCACTCCTGGTAGGGCTGGCCACCGCCCACCTCGACCACTTCCCCTCCCGATGCCAGGACGCGAACCTCCACACCCTTGAGAGGAAGTCGATCCCCCGCCCTCAGTGTCTTGCGCTTGCCTTCCGACGCCCTGCGGTACGCGACTCCCAAAGGGTTCCCCGCCTTGGGACCGTCGGGGAACCGTTTCGCGTCTCCATCCTCGGCGGACGGATCCGGGAGCCCCCGATCCCAAAACTGGTTGATCTCGACCAGGCGAGACAACCCCTCGACGCCGCCGTAGTGGTCCGTGTGCCAGTGCGTGGTCACCAGGTGGTCCAGGTGGTCCAACCCCGCCACCTCCTTGAGCACGTGAACGATCCTCTTCGGGTCGCGGTCGTCAAAACCTGGCCAGCCACTGTCGATCAACAGGGACTCTTTCTCAGGGGTCACGATCAGGGTCGCCGCGCCCCCCATCACGTCAATGAAGTAAAGGTCGAGCCCCTGTTCGGCGGGACCGGCCCCCGTGAATCCGACCAGGGCCAACCAACCGAGAACCAGACCGAACCGACGGCGAAGTAAAGTCATGCGTCCTCCCCTGGGTCTTGACCCGACGTTAGCCAGAGAGATTCTCCCACCGACCAGGGTCACCCATTTCTCGAGTTGCGATCGCCGAGTCCACGACCGGGATTCTCTCCAGTCCACCTCCGAAAAGCCACCCTCCCGCGACCCCGTTCCAACATCCCCCACGCGATGATCCCTGGTACAACCTATTGCCGTGAATGGGGTGATTAGGTAATATAAACGTTCTAGGAAAAATGAGACGACGATCGGATCGAGGGCGGCACGCGGATGCCAAGAAACGCGAGCCTCGCGTCCGCGATCGGATGGCTCAAGATGACCGAATTGTCGAGGGAAAACCATGATTTCACCTTAAATCAACTGGCGGGCCCCCGTGCGTTCGCTATAAGATTCGTTGCCTCAGACCTCGTTCGCAATGAACTTAAGCGGGTTGGACCATCGAGTCGACCGTTCGCGTCGACGCCTGACCCGGCTTTATTGAGGGACATATCGCAGGGATGGCGATCACCCGGAGCGGTCGTGATGCCACACAAGGAGATCTTCGTCGTCTGTTCGGACCCCGCCGAATTGAGGCGCGTCGGTCGCGAGTTCGCCTGCGATCGCTCCACGAGGTTTTTCGCCGTCGAGGCCGTGGACGATCTTCGAGGAGTCGTCCGCCATGGCGCTCCGACCGCGATCCTCGTCTGCGTGGGGGAGGATTTCCATCGCGACGAGGTTTGCCGGGCTTTGTGGATCGCCAGCCTGGCGAAGCGCGCGGTTCCCGTGGTGGTGCTCGCGTCGCGTTACGATCAGCGCGACGCTTTGACCTGTTTCCAGTTGGGCGTGTGCGACTATCTCGGACGAGTGGAGCACATGTCGCGGCTGGGTAGGGTGCTCCGATCCGTCGCCGCGCGTGGTGAGCGGAGTCGGGAAGAGGCGGGCCCTCGGATGAGGGAGGCCACCTCGTCGGCTCGGCTCGCGGCGCGCGCGGAGTAGGGGCGTGGTCCCGTTCGCCGTCACGGGGTCCCCGAGGGCCGGGCCTTGATCCAGGGCTGGATCATTCGCTCAAAGCCGACAGGGTCGTAAAGAATCCGAGAGGGGCGCTCGATCCAGGAGGCGGCTTCCCGATCGATCCGGATCGGTTCACCTGGCGGCAAGTCGTTCATCGCGAAGGACCAATGGACCGGGACCGCGCCCAGGACGCGCATCGCCGCCACGTCGATCTCACAGTCGTAGATGAGATTGGCGGGGAGCCGTCTTAAAGACGTTGGACCTCGGATCGGGGACGTGTCCCGAGGCAATGACCAGACCAGCGTCGTCACGGCTCCATTCTCGGGTTCGATCAGGAAAACGTAGTGGACGTCCACGTCCACGTGCGATCCACCGATCCGTTGCACGCTCGGGGCGCGGAGCAGGCACAATCGCGGAGTCGCGACTAGGAGCCTCGCCTGTTTGAGCACCTGATCGGCCTGTTCAAGAACCTGGCGATCGATGACCCCCAGCGCCTCCAGGGCCTCCGGAGAGCCTGGGGACGTCGTGAGATCCCCGGCGCTCAGGGGCACGCAGAGTCCCATCCCGATCCTGCGCAACGCGAACCGGCGCGTCGATCCCGAGTCGAGCTGACGGTCCAGGACGATCACCGTCCGGAATCGGGTCGCCGATCGTTTGGCGAACCGGGGCAGCGTGCCCAGATCTCCCGAGGCGACCCGAGGGAGTGACTTGACGATCAGGTGCGACCAACCCTCGGGCGCGGTCGTACCAACCCGCAGCCCGGAGGGGAGGAACTCCAGCCGTGGCGGTTCCCCGGCGTGGCCCGCCACGGCCAGCCCGACCAGCAGTTTGCCCGCGATCAACGCGAACCCGGAGGTCATTCCACGACGTAACCCAAATCCGCTTCCGGCCATGAGGATCCTCCCCGACCAGCGAACCCGTGATGGCGTAGGGTCATCAGTGGAGGTCTCCGCCTCCCGGCTCCAAAGTATCTCAGAGCCCGCGGTGGGAGGGAACGTCAAACGGACGGGCCCAGAGGCTGGAGGCACGTGGGAAGGTCCTTCGCGCATCGAAAATGGGGGGGCGCAACATTCTCTTCGATCGTTGCACAGCCCTCGTTTTGACTATCTTCCGGAAGAGGTTAAAGTTCTTTATTAACATCCGATCGCGAGGTCACCCGAGCACATGCTACGGATTCCCCGAATTCTGACGCTCACTCCGCTTGGGAGGCCCCACGTCCGCTCCGTGGTGGCCAGCGGCCGCGCGGGGGGGCTTGGAATCCTCGACCTCTCGGAATTCGGTGAGCGCCGCGATCGCGAGACGGACCGGGCTTTGATCGCGCGAACCAGTGAAGCGCTCAGGGGCCGGCCGTTCGGGCTCCGCGTCCCGGATTGGGAGACTCGGGTCGCGGCCCTGGACCTCCCGCCCGACAATCTTCGGCTGATCCTCGTGCCCCTCGCGGCGAGCGAGACTCTCCGCCAGGTCGTGGAATGGGCGGGGCGTCGTGGTCGATTCGTACTCGCGGAAGTGGGGGATGAATCCGGGGCGGAGTCCGCGGCGTCGGCCGGAGCCGACGGCCTGTTGATCGTGGGCGAGGAGGCGGGCGGGTACGTAGGTCGGTCGTCCTCCCTCGTGCTGCTCCAGGCGGTCCTGAGCCGTGAAATTCGAGGGCTCCCCGTCTGGGTGCGCGGGGGGGTCGGCCTTCAGAACGCCGCGGGGTGGATCGCCGCGGGCGCGGCCGGAGTGGCGCTCGACGGCGCGCT
>JBFWRA010000802.1:0-3339 GCA_050249155.1 Isosphaeraceae bacterium
TCTTGATCTCGTGCCGAATCGTGTCCATTACGCACACGCTTCCCAGGCCCGTTCCGACGAGGGTTGGGGACGGCCGGGTGGCACTGGTGGCTTATCCACCCGTGATCGGCACCGACCGGGACACTATTGGACAAGATGCCAGTATCACCCCGAGCTCACGCTTGCCCAGATTCACCAAGGATTGTCCACACGGCTAGGCGATCCCTTGGGAATCAACGAGAATCAATCATCAGGCGTTGGGTCGCTTCCCGGTCGATGGCGACCCGGCGGACGGACACGGCCCGGCCGGTCTCCGGCAGGACCTCGACAAGCGCACCGTTGAGCCTGGGATCGCCGCTGGCGACGTCGAAGAATTGGGGAACGAACGTCAAGGTGGAGGCGAGGACGCGATCATAGCGCCTGCCTAGAATCGAGTCGTGCGGGCCCGTCATTCCGACGTCGGTCTGATAGGCCGTTCCGCCGGGCAGAATCCGCTCGTCGGCCGTGGCGACGTGCGTGTGGGTGCCCAGGACGGCGGAGACCCGCCCATCCAGGTAGCGGCCCAGCAAGTTCTTGTCGCTGGTCGCCTCGGCGTGGACGTCCACGAGGATCACCCTGGCGTCCCTGGAGACGCGTTCGACGACCCGGTCGGCCGCTCGGAATGGGCAATCGACGGGCTTCATGAAGGTCCGGCCCATCAAGGAGAAGACCGCGACGGGCGTCCCCTCGCGGGCCGGGGCCACGACGAACTCCTCTCCAGGGGCGTCGGGAGGGTAGTTCGCCGGCTTCAGGATGCGGTCGGTTCGGCTAAAGAGTGTGAAGATCTCATCTTTACGATAGATATGGTCACCCATCGTGAACACGTCGACCCCGGCGTCGGCGAGTTCGTCGTGGCAGTTGATCGTCAGGCCCGACCCCCCGGCGGCGTTCTCGGCGTTGCAGACGACCAGGCCGACGCCCCATTGGTGGATCAATCGCGGCAGCGCCTGCGCGACGATCTTCCGGCCGGGAGCGCCGACGACGTCACCGATGAAGAGCAGTTTCAGCGTCGTTTCGACCCTGGCCTTCTCGTCGTGGACTGGTTCCGCCATCGAGAGCGACCTTTCCGCGGTCAGCGCGCGAATTCGACGGATCGGGTTTCGCGGAGCACGGTGACCTTGACCTCGCCGGGATAGGTGAGTTGTTCCTCGACGGCCTTGGCCACGTCCCGGCAGAGTTTCGCGGCGTCCTGATCGCTGAGCCGCTGGCTGTCGACGATGACGCGGACCTCGCGGCCGGCCTGGACCGCGTAGGCCTGATCGACCCCGGGGAAGCCGCAGGCCAGGGCTTCGAGTTCCTCAAGCCGTCTCACGTATTTCTCCAGGGTTTCCCGGCGCGCCCCTGGCCTGCTGGCGCTGATGGCGTCGGCCGCGGCCACGAGCACCGTGTAGGGGGTGTCCGGCCGGAGGTCGTCGTGATGGCCGAGCGCGGCGTGGACCACTTCCTTGCGTTCGCCGTAGCGCTTGGTCAACTCGGCGCCGATGGCGGGGTGTCCTCCCTCCATCTCGTGATCGGCGGCCTTTCCAATGTCGTGCAGCAGTCCGCAGCGCCGACCGATCGCGCCGTCCAGGCCGATCTCCTCGGCGAGCATGCCGGTCAGGAACGCGACTTCCAGCGAGTGCCGCAGGACGTTTTGCGAGTAGCTCGTGCGGAATTTGAGTCGGCCCAGGAGGTCGAGCAACTTCTCGTGAAGTCCGGGCACGTTCGCCTCTTGCGCCGCGGCCGATCCAATCCGACGGATATGCTCCTCCATTTCCTGCTGCGTTTCCTTGACGATCTCCTCGATGCGGGTGGGATGAATCCGGCCGTCCTGAATGAGCTTCTCCAGGGAGAGTTTGGCGATCTCCCTTCGGACGTTGTCGAAGCCGGTGACGATCACGACCCCCGGCGTGTCGTCGACGATGACGTCCACGCCGGTCGCTTTCTCGAAGGCGCGGATGTTCCGTCCCTCCCGGCCGATGATCCGCCCCTTCATATCGTCGTTGGGGATGTCGACGGTGCTGACGGTGGTCTCCGCGGTGTGTCCCGCCGCGTAACGTTGAATCGCCGTGGCGAGGGTCTCTCGCGCCTTTTGTTGCGCGGTCTCTCGGAGCGTTTGTTCGTGCTTGAGAATCAGACCGCCGACCTCGTGCCGCAGGTCTTCTTCGAGGCGCTGGAAGAGCAGGGTCCGAGCCTCCTCGACTCCGAGCGACGCCTGGCGATGGAGCGCCTCGCGTTGCTCGGTGAGCACCTGTTTCACCTCGGCCGACTTCCGCTGGACCTCCTCCTGGCTTTCGCTCAGGAATCGCTGGACCGACTCGATCTCTCGTTCCTTCTTGTTGAGAAGCTCGAACTTCTGATCGAGCAGGTCGTCCCGTTTTTCCAACCGCTTTTCTTGTTCGCGAAGGGCGCGGCGGATCTCCTCCGCCTCGGCGTCGACGGCCTCCCTCCGCTTGAGGGCTTCCGCCTTGGCCTGGAATTCCGCTTCCTTGAGGAGGTTCTCGGCCTGTCGATCGGCTTCCGCCAGGATTCGGCCCGCGCGTCCCCTGGCCTCACCCGCCTGGACGCGGTCGTAAGCCCAAAGGCCAGCGGCGACGGTGGCTCCCCCTCCGAGAAAGGCCATGACAAGCCAGAAGGCCGTCCCGATCACGCCGGAGCCTCGACTTTCCCACTTGGGGGACTGGACTGGGCCGTCAGGGGCCGTCAGGTCCCTAGCGATTTCCGAACGGGCCACAGGGCCGTCGTTCGATCAGGTCTCTCACCACGTTCATTCATCCGTGCATGAGGACGCGGAACTCGTCCAAGGACGGTCGTGTCGTCCGGCGACGGAAGGTCGAACCGACGGTGGGGCGGCCTGTCAGAGGGAACTCAGGCGGACACCTCGACCAGGCGGGGCCTGGGCGGGTGAAGGCGGAGCGGGCCCCGACGTTCGGACCGATGACTCGATCCGACCGGGGACGCTGGGCCGGGGCGAGGATTCTCCCCGTCTCCGCGTCGCCTCGACGGACGGACCTTCGACCCAAGCTCGGAGTGCCCGATCGGGCGGACCGAGGCGGGGAAAGGCGCGTCGATCACTATCCGACAGCTCTTCCATGGACGCGATCCAGCCGACGTGGGTTCGCCCCACGAGGTTCACCAGGACCGACCAGAAGAGTGAAAGCCAAGCGTCGATCAAACCAACCATCCTGACGTTCCGACGCGATTCCACCTGGTCTCGCGACCGGGCCATACGCCGAGAGGACCGCCTGGGAGAACCCGTCAACACATTAACGGACGACCAGCGGAACCCTCGTTAGCGGCACGAAGGGAGCCGATCGCGTGAGTAATGTAACACAATGGACT
>JBFWRA010000803.1:0-3334 GCA_050249155.1 Isosphaeraceae bacterium
AATGTCCCAGGGCTACAACCCCTACCCTGGCCTCTTCCGCAAGCACGGCGAGGGGGTCATGAACATGGGTTTGACCGCCGAATACCTCGCGAGGAAGTACCAGGTTCCCCGCGCCGATCAGGACGCCTTCGCCCTCCGAAGCCACCGGTTGGCGGCCGAGGCCACGGATTCGGGAGCCTTTCAGAACGAGATCCTGCCCACCTGGGGACGTGACGAATCGGGCCGGAAGGTCCCGCTCGTCGCCGACCAGTGTATCCGTCGAGACACCTCGGCGGAGGTTCTCGCGTCGCTCTCGCCGGCGTTCGACCCCTCTGGCAGCGTGACCGCTGGCAATAGCTCGCCGATGAACGTGGGGGCCGCCGGCATCCTGCTGATGGCCGAGGACAAGGCCAGGGAACTGGGCCTGAAGCCCATGGCCCGGGTCAAGGCGATGGCCGTCGCGGGGGTCCATCCCGAGGAGATGGGGGTCGGGCCCGTCCCCGCGGTGAAGAAGGCCCTGCTCCGCGCGGGGCTGACCCTCGACCAGATCGATTGCGTCGAGATCAACGAGGCCTTCGCCGTCCAGGTGCTGGTCGTCCAGAAGCTCCTGGGACTGGAGACCGACCGCCTGAACACGCGAGGCGGGGCGATCGCGATCGGCCATCCTCTCGGGGCCAGCGGCGCGCGGGTCGTGACCACCCTGCTGAATCGCATGCGCGACGAGAAAGCAACGTACGGCCTGGCGTCGCTTTGCGTGGGGATGGGGCAAGGCGTGGCGACCATCTTCGAGGCCTGCCCGTCCTGAGGGGGATTCCACCACCGACGTGTTTCGTCCACGCGACCCGGCCGATCGATCGGAGGGTGAAACCGCCCTGGAGTCGGCGAGGCGACCCTTGAAGGGTTGTGCGGAATCGCTCCAGGCGCTATAGTGGATCCACCCGATCCTGGCCGGGCGAGCCCCGGCGATCTCCTGTTCTCCCAGCCGATTTCACGAACCGGCCGGCATTCAGGCACTTCCCCGGGGACTCCCGATGACCGCTTACACTCGACAGTTGATGCTGGTCCTTGGGACCGCCGTGGTCATCGCGGTTTTCCTCTACCTGCTGATCCACATCTCGGAAGCCAAGCTGCAGCTGTTGGTGACGGTCGCCGCGGTCGGGGGAGGCTGCTACGCGATCGGCCTGAATCAGGATTCCCGTTTCTCGAAAGCCCAGATCGATCGCCTCGAAGCCGAGAAGCGGGCGCTCGAGGAGAAGGTCCGGGCCCTGAAGGAGATGTATCTGGAGGACCGGGCCGCCGCCCGATCCTCCGAACCCGCCCCCCTGTCCTCCCAGGACAGCATCACCCTGCGTGGCGGCTCGATCCGCGACCTCTTCGGGAAGCTGATGCGAGGCCCGGCCGTCGTCGGCCAGATCGCCCCCCCCGAAACTTCGCGCCTTGGGGAGCCGGTCGAGAACGGCACCTCGCAGGTCCATTAATACCGGTCACTTCACGATCGGAAGCTGGCTGAAGAAGTCGTTCCCCTTGTCATCGACCAGGATGAACGCGGGAAAGTCCTCCACTTCGATCTTGTAGACCGCCTCCATCCCCAGTTCGGGGTACTCCAACAGTTCGACCTTCTTGACGTTGTCCTGAGCCAGCAGCGCGGCGGGGCCGCCGATGGAGCCGAGGTAGAATCCGCCGTGGGTCTTGCACGCCTCGGTCACCGCCCTGGAGCGGTTCCCCTTGGCGATCATCACCTTCGAGCCCCCCCTGGACTGGAAGAGGTCGACGTAGCTATCCATCCGGCCCGCGGTGGTCGGACCGAACGAGACGGAGGGCATTCCCTCGGGGGTCTTGGCCGGTCCCGCGTAGTAGACCGGGTGATCCTTGAGATACCGCGGCATCTCCTCCCCCTGGTCGAGCCGTTCCTTGATCTTGGCGTGGGCGATATCTCTGGCCACGACGATCGTGCCGGTCAGTTTCAAGGGGGTCGAGACCGGGTACCGGGTCAACTGGCCGAGCACCTCGGCCATCGGCCGGTTCAGGTCGACCTCGACGCCGTGCTCGGCCCGCATGCCCGCGCGGTACTCGCCGGGAATGAACCGGGCGGGGTTCCGTTCGAGTTCCTCCAGCCAGAGACCGTCGCGGTCGATCCGGGCCTTGAGGTTGCGGTCGGCCGAGCAGGAGACTCCCAGCCCCACCGGGCAGCTCGCCCCGTGCCTGGGAAGGCGGACGACCCTGGCGTCCAGGGCGAAGTACTTCCCCCCGAACTGCGCGCCGATGCCGGACTTCCGGGCGATCTCCATCACGAGTTCCTCGGCGGCCGGGTCGCGGAACGCCTGGCCGAGCCGGTTCCCCTCGGTCGGCAGCGTGTCGAGATAGCCCGCGCTGGCGAGTTTCACGGTCTTCATCGTGGCCTCGGCCGAGGTTCCCCCGATCACGACGGCGAGGTGATACGGTGGGCAGGCGGCCGTGCCCAGCGACCGGAGCTTCTCTTCCAGGAACTTCCGAAGGCTCGCCGGGTTCAGCAGCGCCTTGGTTTCCTGATAGAGGAACGACTTGTTCGCCGAGCCGCCCCCCTTGGCCACGAACAGGAATTCATAAGCGCTCCCCTCCGTGGCGTAAAGGTCGATCTGGGCGGGGAGGTTCGTCCCGGAGTTCACTTCCTCGTAAAGCGTGAGAGGCAGCGACTGCGAGTAGCGCAGGTTCTCCTTCAGGTAGGTCTCGTAGACCCCGCGGGCCAGCTGTTCCTCGTCCTTCGCCCCCGTCCAGACGCGCTGGCCTTTCTTGCCGATGATGGTCGCGGTGCCGGTGTCCTGGCACATGGGGAGTTGAAAGCCGGAGGCGACCACGGCGTTCCGCAGCAGGGTGAGGGCGACGTTCTTGTCGTTGGGTGACGCCTCGGGATCGTCGAGGATCGCGGCGACCTTGGCCAGATGCTTGGCCCTGTAGAGGAAGGCGACGTCTCGGAAGGCCTCGCGGGCCAGCGTGGTCAGCGCCTCGGGCTGAACCATGAGGATCTCTTGACCCTGGAACGTGTCGGTGGAGACGTGATCGGCCGTCAGACGTCGATACCGGGTCGAGTCGGGTCCGGTCGGGAACGGGTCCGCATAGGCGAAATCGGGCACGGGGCGTCTCCCACGGGGTCGAGCCCGCGGGGTTCGCCAGGTTGGCGTCACCCCGCGCGGGTTGGAGACGCCATCGTCGCAAACCCTGGGAGATCACTCAAGCGTGTCCGTCCTGCGGAACGTGGTCGCCGGAGCGCCGGCCGGCCGGCCACTCTCGGTCCTCGCCCGCGTTTTTTGGTTTCCAAACAAAAAAACTCGGACGTCGGCGACACCGTTTCGGAGACCCCGCGCGGCGTCCCGTCCAG
>JBFWRA010000804.1:0-3327 GCA_050249155.1 Isosphaeraceae bacterium
GGGCTGAGATCACGTTCGATGCGGTCTCGGCTGATGGGAGGGCCCTCGGGTTCCCTGGGGCGATCGCGGACCTGGGCGGGATTTGGAACGGGGGAGGGCTCGCGATCGCGATCGCGTTCCCTGGTCAGCGGGGGTCCGTCGCGGTCCTCTCGGGAGCGGTTCAGGCGGTCGCGCACGGGCAGGCCGCTTTCTCGGTCCCGGTCGCCGCGCTCGCGGAACCGGATCGGTTCGCGATCCGCGGGTCGTTCCTCGCGGTACGATTCGCGATCGGCGCGATCTCGGTAGTCGGGGGGCGGGGTGGAGCCGTCCTGACCGATCGACGGTGAGCCCGGGGAGGTGTGACTCAGACCTGGCTCGTCGCTGGCCGGGGGCGTGGAGGCCGATGAGGTGGACTTGCGAATGCGGGAAGTGCCCGCGGAGTCCCGGCGAGGGCGGGTTTCATTGGCCATGGTGGGAATCACTCCTCGTGCGATCTCGCTTCGAACTCCCGGTTCGCCGCCGAGGCGAGCGAGGACCGGCTCGTCGCGATTCATTCCTCGGAACGCCAGGAGCGGTCCGGGGAGACTCGACCCGCCGCGCCGAGCTCCACGAGAGGAGCCCGGTCCACGACGAGTCATCATAAAGATCGAATCTTACACATGAACGCTCTGCACAACGAAAATTCACGAGGATCGGAATCCTCGACGCTCTCGCGCCGTCATCGGGGAGGTCGCCTCGGACGCCAGATCTTGCCTCGTGGAGGGTGCCCCCCACCCGGTTCGCGCCGGGGTTCTCCGACCTGGGAATCGTCCGCGATCCTGGGGCGGCTCGGACCACGAAGTCGCGGCGGGGCGGAGGCCAGCACCTTGGACCACGCCTGCGCGACGGCCGACTTCAACGCGTCGAGGTCCCCTTCATTGGAAACGACCCATTCCGCCTGTTGGCGCTTCCGATCCAGTGGCCATTGCGACGACTCCCGACGAGTCACGGCTTCCTCCGACCAGCCTCGAGATTCCCGGAGTCGCTCCACTCGAACGGATTTGGGGGTGTCCACGAACAGCACGCGGTCGCAAAGCGAGTCCCAGCCCGCCTCGTACAGGATCGCGGCGTCAAGTACGACGGCCTTCGCCTCGCCTCGACGAATCGTCCGGGCGATCGCCTTTTCAAAGGTCTGTCGCATTCGGGGATGAAGGATTGATTCGAGGTCCCTTAGCGCCTTCGGGTCCGAGAAGACGATCGCTCCCAGGGCCTTGCGGTCGACCGTCTCGCGTCCCTCGGTTTCCTCGACCGGGGCGAGGATCACCCGGCCAAAGCGCTCCAGCAGGCGATCGAGGACCGGTGGTTGATTGAGCAACGCATGGCCGACCTTGTCCGCGTCGATGACGAACGCCCCGAACTCCGCCAGCACCGCCGAGACCGCGCTCTTGCCCGAACCGATCCCGCCGACCACGCCCACGACGGGGATCGGGCCGTGCTTCCAGGGTCCAGGTGACCCTGGACGTCGTTGGGGACGTCGGCGAGGTTCCGCCTTCGCTCGGTAGTGAGGTTTGGGGCGTGACATCAAACGATGCGTGGAACTGGTTGAAGGATCGGAGATGATATACAAGTCCGAGAGACGATCACGTGGGCGACGTCGGCGCGCCAGGGGCGACGCCGGGAACAAGGGAGAGTCGCTGAGTCGCCAGTCAGACCAGACGAAGACCGGCTTGGTTCATCGTTCGTGGAGAGGCGGGAAAATCCAGGGTGTGTCCGATAAGTCGCCAACCCGTCTGGTCCGGGGCATCCTACGGCTCGCACAGGCCGTGTGGTGGAGGAAGCGGTTCCGTGAAGTGGGTGGCGGCGATTCCGAGAGCGGAGGCTGAATGATCGGCCACCTGATTTATACGCGATCCGTTCCGCCGCTTCAATCCCATTCGCCCAAGCCTTCCGTTTTTCTTCGGGGAACGGCCGGTGGTCAATCCAGGGGGGTGACGTCCAGCCAGTTCGGACCCGCGGCGAGGTCGACCTTCAGGGGCACGTCCAGGGCCAGCGCCTGGGTCATCTCCTCCCGAACCAGCGATCCCAGCCGCTGGGTCTCTTCCGCGGGGCATTCAAACACCAGTTCGTCGTGGATTTGCAGGAGCAACCGGGCCTGGAGCCGCTCGCGACGGAGCCTCGCGTCCACGGCGATCATCGCGCGTTTGATCAGGTCGGCGGCCGATCCCTGAATCACCGTGTTGACGGCGGTCCGTTCCGCCAGGTTGCGATTTCTGCCGCCGGTGTTCTTGATGCCGTTGATCGCCCGACGCCTCCCCAGGATCGTCTCGACCCTCCCCGTCGCCAGCGCTGATTCGAGAACCCTGGTGATGAAGGCGTCGACGCCCGAGTACTGTTCAAAGTAGGCGTCGATGAACGCGGCGGCCTCGGCCTGAGGGATTCCCAGACGCGCGGCCAGGCCGAAAGCGCTCAGGCCGTAGATCACTCCGAAATTCACGGTCTTGGCCACCCGACGCTGGGCGGAGTCGACTTCCGACTCGGGCACCCCGAAGATCCGGGCGGCGACCACCGCGTGAATGTCCTGGTCCTCCTCGAACGCGCGGGTCATCGCGGGATCTTTGGAAAAGTGCGCCAGAATCCGTAGTTCGATCTGCGAATAGTCGGCCGTGAGAAGGATCCAGCCCGGCTCTCCGGGAACGAACGCCTGTCGGATCTGCTTGCCGTCCTCGGTTCGGACCGGGATGTTCTGAAGGTTCGGGTCGCTCGAACTGAGCCTTCCGGTCGCCGCGACCACCTGGTTGAACGAGGCGTGGACCCGGCCGTCGGAGGCGTGGACCAGCTCGGGAAGCGCGTCGAGATAGGTGCTCTTGAGCTTGGAAAGTTGCCGGTGCTGGATCAAGAGTCGGGGCAGGGGGTGGGTCGCGGCCAGTTCCTCCAGCACGTCCTGGGCGGTGCTTGGCTCGCCCCCCGGGGTCTTCTGGAGCACGGGGAGCTTCAATTCCTCGAAGAGGACCTGTCGAAGCTGGGGCCCCGACCCGACGTTGAACTCCCTGCCCGCCCTCTGGAAAATCTCGGACTCGATCGCGACGAGCCGATCGGCGAACTCGTCCGAGAGCCGGCGGAGCAGGCCCACGTCGACCTTCACCCCCGTGGTCTCCATTTCCGCCAGGACGTGGATCAAGGGACGTTCGAGGTCGGCGTACAGCGGCCAGAGTCCCTCGGCGCGCACCTTGGGCGAAAGAATCGATTCGATCCGCCAGGTCGCGTCGGCGTCCTCCCCGGCGTACTCGGCGACCTTCGCGACGGGAACCTCGTCCATCCGCTTCTCGGCCTTCCCTTTGCCGATCAGGTCGCTGATGGGGATCATCTTGT
>JBFWRA010000805.1:0-3325 GCA_050249155.1 Isosphaeraceae bacterium
TTCTTTGTCGTCGCGGCACGCGTTGGTTGCAACGCAACGAACAGGCGAGGCTGTACGCGCATCGATCACGTAACAGACTACCACGATTGAAGATGCATCTACGAATGTGAAGGATACAGTAGAACTACGACCGGGACGAGAAAGGTCAGACGGCGTCTGACCAATTCCACGCTCGACCCCTTACGAGGCGACCAGACGAGGCGACCCTCGCGGCGAAGCTGGATCGGACCCGGCCCTAACCCAACAATCACGTCACCAAGGGCAAACTGGAGGGCCAACATTTCGCAGAATAGGCAAATGACGAAGCAAAGGAGACCGAACCCAGGGTCGAGTGGCGAGCGACGACCTCAAATCGGGGGCGATTTCGTAGCGCCAGACGCAAAGGCGAAATCTCTTGAGGCCCGATTGGCGGTCTTCTCCCACCTCGACGGCCCAATTTCACAGCTTTGGGCTCGCTACTTTGCCCTTCGTAGCACGAGTGTTGGGTTTGGGCCTACCTGGCGGCCGTGGCGGACCTCTACTCGCGGCGGATCGTGGGCTGGTCGATGGGCTCGCGGATCGACAGTCGGTTGGTCGTGGACGCCCTGGAGATGGCCCTGGCCGGCCGCCGGCCCGGCGAGGGGCTGGTGGCCCATTCGGACCGGGGGAGCCAGTACGCCAGCGAGCACTACCAGCAGGTGCTGGCCCGTCACGGGATCACCGGCAGCATGAGCCGGCGGGAGAACTGCTGGGACAACGCGCCGATGGAGAGCTTCTTCGCCTCTCTGAGGAAGGAACTGACCAGGGGCGAGCAGTTTGCCACCAGGGCGGAGGCGCGAGCGGAGTTGTTTGAATACATCGAGGTCTTCTACAACCGGGTCCGGCGACATTCGTCGCTGGGCTACAGATCGCCGATCGAGTACGAGAGAGCCGGATAGACCGTTAACCTGGCGCCCGCCATCCGTGGGGAAGTCCACGCCTGACGAGGAGGGCGGCATGCATGCCGCCTGAAGGACTCCTTTGTCCTCTCCCCGTCGCGACGCGGTCGCTTCCCGTCACTGCTCAGATGCCCTCATCCCAGGGGTCGCCACGCCTGTGGTACAGGTCGACGACAACCAGGGTGAGCACCTGGATCAGCGTCGGCAAATCGCCGGGACGGAAAGTCCGGGAACTTTGCCATTTGTTGCCATCCTTCTCGCGATACAGCCGCTCCAGCGTAACACCGAAGCGTGGACCGTGTTCGGTCTCATCCTGCCAGATCGCGGCCTGGATGGTGCCGAGCCGGATACTGTCGACCGGCCGAATGGGCTCGCGGTCCCGCGTCGTTGGTTCGGATTCCGACATCGTACGGACTCCCTCAGCGCCGTCCGAGGCGCAATCGATGGCACGCCCCCGAGGTGGGGTGGTGCTCAGCCCATGGTTCCGGCGCGATGTGCGTCGCCACGGGCACAGCATGGCTTCTTCACCCGAGGACAACCCGGAGCGGATGCCAGCAAAGAACGTCAAATGCTAGCGCGATAATCTCTTAATTCCAATAACTGCGCGCCGTGCCAAGGTCTGGTTCTTCAGTGGGTGCAAGTCCCACCCGGCTAACTCAGTCGCTCCAGCCGGTAGCTATCGGAGCGGTGGTGGAGGCAACGAAGCCGCCGGAGCCTTCGAGAAAACGGGGCGTATAAGCGACTCGGCGAGTTCGCAGGCCGTAACGCGAGTGAACGTCGAGCAGGCCTCGAAAGTTTAACGTGGAAGCCGACCCGCCAGTTATTCGGGGAAGGCCGTAGCCGCTGGGGAACGGAGGCTCACGCCTCGTGAAGCGACATGAACCAGGGGTTCCACCGGGGTAATGACGACGGCATGCGAGCACACGGAGAACCAAGGCAACACGGGAAACCCCATCGGCGGCAGCGCGTGACTGCCAACCGGACGCCCGCGAGGGACAGGCCGGGCCGAGCGGGGTGACGGACAGGCTCGTAGTACCGAGGAAGCCGGTTAACGCCGGTGGAGGGAAGGGGCCTGAGTTCAAGACCGACGTCCGAAAGAGCATGAGAGCCAGGAGATTGGCGTGAGCCTCGCACCTCCGGAAACGGTTCGGAAACTCCAGGAGACGTTGCATGCCAAAGCGAAGGGAGCGCCCGGCTATCGCTTCTACGCGCTGTACGACAAGGTGTACCGTCGTGACGTGCTGGCCTTCGCCTTCGACCGCTGCCGTGCCAACGGCGGCGGGTCGGGGATCGATGGCCGGACGTTCGCGGACATCGAAGCCTACGGCGTCGAGCGCTGGCTGGACGAACTGGCGGACGACCTGCGGAAGAAGACGTACCAACCCCAACCGGTGCGTCGGGTTTACATCCCGAAACCGGATGGCAAACAACGACCACTGGGGATCGGAACGATTCGAGACCGTGTGGCGCAGATGGCTGTGGTGCTGGTCCTGGAGCCGATCTTCGAGACCGACCTTCAGCCGGAGCAACACGCGTATCGGGCCGAGCACAGCGCCCTGGACGCCGTCAGGCAAGTCCACGGGTTGCTGAGTTCGGGGCATACGGAAGTCGTCGACGCGGACTTGTCGGGTTACTTCGACACGGCATCTTGATGCCCTCCTAAAAACGCAAGGAGTTGAGCTTCCCCGCCCGGAGCTTCCGGAATCGGGCGAGTGTCTCGGAGGTGTCAGGGAACAGGTACAGCTTTCGCTCGGTGTCGAGTCCGACCTGAATCGTGCCGTTGTGGATCCGGTCGTAGATCCAGCTCCGCTCGAACCCCAGCTTCGCGGTGAGCTGCGGCACGGTCAGGAAGCCCGGAATTTGCCGTGGGTGTGACTGCCGGCGGTCACGGAGCAGGCGATGGCGAAGTCGGACGATCCGCACGGAGCTGCAGAGGACCGTCTTGTGCCGCGGGGAGTGGTGCCCGCGTTCGGTCAGGTTCCGCGCGATCTCTTCGTCAGACTTCCCCTGCCGTGCCAGCTCCAAGATCGACTGCTCGATCTCCGGGCCGTTCGAGAGCCGTGACCAGGAGCCAACCGTGACCGCGATGTCGGCGTCCGTCGCCTCGCCACCCTTCCAGACCACCCGGCAGTGCGCGCGGTCGGAGGCGATGCGGTGGACGACGACCTTGTCGATCAGGCAGCGGAGAAGCGCCTTCTTCTGTTCACGGGTGAAGCGGTCGGTCTGCCACCACCCCGGGATCTGTCGCCCGGCCTCCGTGAGCATTCGCCGCGACTCGGGGTCGAGTTTATCGAGTTGCACATGATCACGTTGCTCTCGATCGACCGCGTCCTCGGCCTGCTTCAGTTCACGGAGCGACGTCTCCCAGCGTTACTCCAGCTCGCCGGCCACGAGGCGGTTGTCCGGGA
>JBFWRA010000806.1:0-3315 GCA_050249155.1 Isosphaeraceae bacterium
GACACGCTGACTCTCGACCAGACCCAGGCGTCGAAGACCCAGCCAGTCGGTGGCGACTTCGCCTGGCTCTTCGCGACCACCCAGGCCGAACAGCGAGGAGAGGAATTCTCCCCACTCTGGAACAGGCTCCCACCCCCCCTGATCCGCGAGGGCCTGAAGGTGCAGACCCCCTGGTTGACCGCCTTCTTTAAGGATCCCTATCCGATCCGCCCCGCGGTCAACCTGCGGATGCCCCGGTTCCATTATTCGGAGGAAACCGGTCCCAAGGGGGACGAGCCCAGCGGCCTGGCGAACTATTTCGCCGCGGTCGACAACGCGGAGTTCCCCTATCAGACCATTCCGGAACGGACGCAGGCCTACCTGGCCGAGCAGGAATCGAAACACCAGGGCTACCTCGGGGCCGGCTGGACCATGATGACGGCCAAGGCGTCCCCCTGCATCTCCTGCCATGCCATCGGCCAGTTCAAGCCCACGGGAGGCGCGACGGTCGTCAACGGTCCCGACCTTCGCCAGGTTGGGAACCGGTTCCGGCCTGGCTTCCTCCAGGAGTGGCTGGCGAAACCGTCGCGGCTCATCCCCTACACGGCCATGCCGCAGAACATCGCCCCCAGGGGCCCCGCCCAGATCCCGATCCCCTCGTCGTTCGAGGAGAAACCGCTTGACCAGGTGACCGTGATCCGTGACACGCTTCTGAACTACGTCAACGCGGTCGAGCAGCAACTCGCCGCGAATCCAGGAGAACCCAAGGCCCCCGCGACCCCCGAGCCCGCCGTCGCGAAACCGACCGGCGGCTCGGAATGACGGAAGGTCGGCTTCCAGCTCCCCAGTCGTCTGGGGGCTGGACGGTTCGTCCTCCCCGGGGGGTCCAGTCCATGATCGGGGCGGACCCGTGGTTCCGCCCAGGCAATCCAATCCAAGGTTAGGAGTTATGAACATGCGCCTGGTAAATTCTCGACGTGGTATCGAGCGTCTGGGTCTAGCCTCCGCGGTGTTGGCGATGAGCCTCGTCCTGATCGGCTGCGGCGGCTCGGGTACCGAGTCCAGCGACGCGGTGGTCGTGACCGAACCCGGAGCGAACGTCAGCGCGGCGCCCAGCGGCGCGGCGGCCTCCGCGGCTCCGGGGACAGGGGCGTCCGGAACCACCGCGGCCACGAGCCCCGCCGCCACTCCGGTCAAGGCCGAGGGTTGGGGCACGCTCAAGGGCCAGGTCGTGTTCGGCGCGGCGGCACCCAAGCAGGACGTTCTCGTTCAGCAGGGTGCGCCCGACACCAAGGACCCCACCGTCTGCGCCAAGGACGCGCCGATCCTCAGCGAACGGCTGGTCGTCGACGAGGCCAGCAAGGGGGTCAAGAACGTCCTGGTCTATTTCAACAAGCCGACCGCCGTCAATGAGGAAGCGAAGTCGGCCGCGAGTCAGGCCCAGGTCGTCTTCGACCAGGAGAAATGCGTCTTCGAACCCCACGTCCTGGGCATGATGGCGGGAACCACCATCACGCTGAAGTCGAGCGATCCGGTCAACCACAACGTCAACGCCCGGCTCAAGTCCAACGCCCAGTTCAACTCTCTGCTGGCTGGCGGCGCGACCCTCCCCTTCAGCCCGGCGTCCCCCGAGCGTCAGCCCGCTCAGGTGACCTGCGACATTCACCCCTGGATGCAAGCCTGGTGGATGGTCCTCGACCACCCCTATTTCGCCGTGACGGACGCGCAGGGCAACTTCGAGATCAAGAACGCCCCGGCCGGAAGTCAGAAAGTCGTCGTCTGGCAAGAGTCGACGAGCTTCGTGACCAGTCCGCAGGGCGAGGACGTCGTCATCGCGGCCAACGAGACGACGACCAAGGACTTCACGATCGACCCTGGCAAGGTGAAGAAGTAATCCCCACCACCGGGCGTGCCGTATCGGGTCCTCACCAGGCCGCGTCCAGCGCCGGACGCGGTCTCTTCGCGCGCGGAGGTTCACTCCGCGGGGCCCGCGTGGGTAAAATGCGACGTGAGATGGAGACCCGCCTCCCTGGAGCGTCAGGTCCGCGAGCGGCCCCTGACGTGCCCGCCTTCCCACCAACGATCAAAAGAGGTGAAGCTATGCACGACTCAGTTCGCGAAACGGTCGACCGCCATCGCGCCGGGGTCTCCCTCGGCCTGGCGGCCGCCCTGGCCCTCTGGGGAGGGTCCCACGCTCGGGAAGCCCAGGCGGCCGCCCCGCCCGTCGCCCTGCTCGCGTCGAGCCTGACGACTCAGGGCGGCTACGGAACGATCAAGGGCAGGCTGGTGTGGGGGGGCGAGCAGGCCCCCGCGCCCACGATCCTGGTCGCCAAGGGGCAGGCCAGCAAGGATCCCTCCGTCTGCGCCTCGACGGAGTCCATTCCGTCGCACGCCCTGGAAGTGGACGGAGCCTCCAAGGGAATCAGGTACGGATTCGCCTACCTCGTCCGACCCTCGGGTTCGAACCCGGGAGTCGTCGAGGAACTGGTCAAGAGCGCACCGATCGTCGAGATCGACCAGAGGAATTGCGACTTTCTGCCCCACTCCGTCGCCGTCCATCAGGATCAAACGTTGCGTTTCAAGTCGTCCGACCCCGTGAACCATAACGTCCACCTGACCCCGTTCGTCAATCCCCCGTTCAACCTGATCCTCGCCGCCAACGGGGAGGTCGAACGCAAGCTGCTGGCCGAACGTCGACCCATCCCTCTGGTCTGCGATATCCACCCGTGGATGAAGGGTTGGATCATGGTGTTCGACCATCCCTTCTTCGCGGTGACCGAGAAGGATGGCTCGTTCGAGATCAAGGGGGCTCCCCCAGGGGCTCAAAAGCTCGTGGTTTGGCAAGAATCGGTGGGATACGTCACCGTGGGACTCGCCGCGGGCATGCCGGTGACCGTGGAACCGAGCAAGACGACCGACGTCGGCGAGATCAAGCTCGACCCCTCGAAGGTTCGGAACTAAGGAAGGGGCCGTCACCACGTTTCGGTTTCTCGATGGAGCAAGGTGCCACGTGGTTCGGTCCTCCGAACCCGTGGGGTTTCGCCATGGTCACCGGCACGGGTTCGGAGGACCGAACCACGTGGCACCCTCGGCTCGCTCCACGAATCGGGACGTGATTCACGACGGGTTCCCAAGCTCTAGGCTCCGACGCGACCCAACGCCGTCCTCGCTCCGCCTCGGCGGGGCGCTTCTCCGTGGGACTTCACGACGAGTTTTTCGCGGCCCTCTTTCGGAACCTCCATGTCGGGCACCTATCGGCTCGGACGAGCGCTTCAGATGATCGGTCTGTTCATCTTGCCGTTCGCCATCGCCTCCCAACTGATGGATCGTGTGGGA
>JBFWRA010000807.1:0-3314 GCA_050249155.1 Isosphaeraceae bacterium
ATCCCGCGCTCCTTGATCTGGACGAGCTTGAGCGCGGCCGATTCGGGCTGACCCATGATGACGCTCTCGGTGATCTCCAGCTTCAGGAGGGTCGGGTCGATGCCCGTCTCCTCGACGATCTCATCCAGGCGCTCGAGTAAATTGGGCTGAGCGAATTGTTTGCTGGAGAGGTTGACGCTCAACAAGGGGGGCGGCTGGTCGGGGTATCGTCGGTGCCAGACCTGCAGCTGTTGACACGCCTCGCGAATGACCCAGAGATCCAGCGGGATGATGAGCCCGGTCTCCTCCGCGGCGGGGATGAACTCGCCGGGAGAGATCAGCCCGCGCTCGGGGTGGTCCCATCGAACGAGCGCCTCGAACCCGGCGAGCCGCTCGTCGGCCAGTTCGATGATGGGCTGGTAGGCCACCCAGAATTCTTTGCGCTCCAGAGCGCGCCGAAGGTCGGTCTCAAGCCGGAGGCGGTTCACGACCGAGGTGTGCATCGCCTGGTCGAAGACGACGTGGTGGGACTTCCCAATCGCCTTGGCCCGGTACATCGCGGTGTCGGCGTCGCGGAGCATTTCGACGGGCCGGTCGTACCGGCGATCGCTGACGGCGATTCCGATACTCGTCGACGTGAAGATCTCGTGGCCACCGAGCAGAAACGGCAGCGAGAGTTCCTCCTGAATCCGGTTGACCATGGTCAGGGCGTCGTCGACGTCGTTGATGTCGTTGACGAGGATGGCGAACTCGTCGCCGCCGAGCCTGGCGACGGTGTCTCCGGCGCGGACGCAGGCTTCCAGACGTCGGCCGATGCCCATGAGAAGGTGATCGCCGGCCATGTGGCCGAGGCTATCGTTGATCACCTTGAATCCGTCGAGGTCCAGGAAGAGCACGGCGAAGAGGTAGCCGTCGGAGCGCTTGGCCCGCATCACCGCCCTGCCAAGCCTGTCGGTGAACAACGCCCGGTTGGGTAAACCGGTGAGGACGTCGTGATACGCTTCGTGAAGGAGCTGCTCCTCGGCCGCCTTGCGTGAGGTGACGTCCTCGTGCGCGACGACCACGCGGACCGACTCTCCCTCGCCGAACCGGGTGATCCGGACGTTGTACCACCGCTTGGCGTCGGGGCCCTGGCAGGGATATTCCCGCGAGAAACTGTCGCGACGGCGTGTCATCACCTCGCGGATGCCCGCGCCCACGGAGAGTGCCTCGGCGGGCCGATCGTCGGCCCGCGTCTCACAGGCCCGCAGGTAATTCGCCGAGACGCCGCAGGCCTGGCCGACCAGCGGATCGACCCCCGCGAGTTCATGCCAGGCGGCGTTGACCGCGAGAATCGTCCCGGTGCTGTCAAGGATCGCGATCCGGATCGCCAGGGCGTCGAGCGTCGATTGAAGGAACGCGTGCAGCCTGCCGAGGCTTTCCTTCTCCTTGCGGAGCATCTCCTCGCGAAGGCGGTAGGTCTCCGCCTGGGCGAGTTGCTTTTCCCTGGCCAGGGCGCTCTCGTACTCGCGCTGGCGAGCCTGAATGAAGTCGTCGAAGGTGGAACCGAGGTAATCGAGAATCTGTTCCTTGCTGGCGGCCACGGTGACCTTGTGGCCCATGAAGAAGACGTCGTCGGGCCCTTTGGCGGGGGTCTCCGCCCTGGCGCTGAGGTTGGCCAGGATGGTCTCGATCCGACCGACGAGCGCGTCAGGTTGGAATGGCTTATAAATATAATTATCCGCGCCGCATTCGAGTCCCCGGATCAGGTCGATCGGCTTGCCCAGACTGGTGAGCAGCACGAACGGGATCTTCTGGCCGCGTGGGTCGGCCTTGATCTTGCGGCAGAGGTCGTAACCCGAGAGTCCCGGCATCATCACGTCGCTGAGGATCAGGTCGAAGTCGGAGGAGCGGAAGGCGTCAAAGCCTTCGTTTCCATCGGACGCGGTGTGGACGTGATAGCCGACCGATTCGAGGACGGACCTCAGGCGCTTGGCCTGTGAGGCGCTGTCTTCGACGACGAGAACGCGGGTGACGGGTCTTTGGCTCATTGGCCTGATTCTCTCGGTTGCCTCGCCATGGGGGCGTTCCGGTCGACTGGCCGACTCTCAGGGCGGGGATGCATCGCGGACTCCGCGAGGGTGATCAACGGGTTGAGAATCGCCGAAGTCCCATTCGGTCGCGTCGCGACGTGGCTTTCTTGGAGAGCCGGTCGCGGCGTCGTGCGTTCCCGGGCGACTCGACGATGAGTCCACCCGAACGGCTCCCCAAGAGACTATAGATCGAAGCCGCGCTGAGGGAGTTCTCCTTGAGTCCCGTTCCCGACATAACGCTCGCGAGGCGAATTCGGAAGAGGGGCCTAGCTCCCCTCGGTGCCTGGAGGAACGACGTGGAACTGGAATGGTCGGACGTTCGACGGTCGGAGACTGGTCGCGAAGCTCAGGGAGGGCGTCGCCGTCGGGTCGATCCGACTGAGAATCGATTCCGCCAGGGCGGTTCGATCCCCCGCGAACGGCACCACGACGGACTGGCCCGCGTTGAGCTGATTGATGATGGAGTCGAAGACGGGGAGATTCTGGTCGCGGTTCCAGGTCGAACCGACGTCGAGACCCTGGACCTCGAAATAGGACGAGAGTTCGACCCTGGGAAGCGCCATCGGGGGATCGGGTCGAAAGTGGAGATGGCCCAGCGCCAGGGCGTCCCTGTAGATCAAGAATGGACGGAATCCCGCGCGATTGAGAATCTCGGGGCCGACCAGCAGGGCGCGGGTGTAGACCTGCCGCCCTCCCCTGCCACTGAATTCCGGGCGTCCGAGGCAGGTTCGCGAGATGACGAACCGTCCGCCGTTGAGCCGGAAGAAGTTGACGCTCACCGCGTTCTCGTCGTCCACGAGCAAGCCGCCGTGCGAGGGGCACCAGCGTTCCAGGGCGGAGGCTTCCGCCTCGCTGACACCCGGTGAGCGGGCGACCAAATGGTATCCCGCCCTTCCACGACGGGACATCGACGTGAAGATCGCTTGTTCGGCCTGCACGGTTGACCCCGGTTGGCTCTCGATCCCGTCAACGGATCTGGCCCATCAGCCAGGCGAAGGGCTCCACGATCCCCCGGGGCTCGACCCGCAAGGGAACCAGCACCTCGCCGCCGTCGCGATCGAGGAGCCTGCCGGTGGCCCCGGCGACTCCCGAACAATAAAAACGACAATGCTTCAAGCGTGACTGGGAAAGCCGCCAAAGCGCCGGGGCGTTGGTCTTGGCGAAGCTTTCCGGGTCGCGGATCGCTCCCTCGTGGAGGTCGGCCTTGGTGAAGACGATGGCGACGGGAACGTCCACCTTGCCCTTGCCCCCTTTCGTCGGCCG
>JBFWRA010000808.1:0-3314 GCA_050249155.1 Isosphaeraceae bacterium
CATCAATCAACTTCGCGAGGGACGCTACGTCCGCCGCGAGCAGGGCAAGCTGCCCACGGCGCGACTCGCGTTTCTGGACGAGATCTTCAAGTCGAACTCGGCGATCCTGAACATTCTGCTGACGATCGTCAACGAGAAGAAGTTCTACCAGGACGGCGTCCCTCAGCCGGTCCGGCTCCGTGTGCTCTTCGCCGCGACCAACGAGGTTCCCGAGCAAGGGGAACTCGCCGCCTTGAAGGACCGGTTCGTTCTCAAGGCCGAGAGCAGGCCGGTGCGGGACGACCATTTCGAGGCGCTGATCGACATGGGTGTGCGCGGAGAGGCGTACAAGGGTCTGAATCAGAAACCCTGGGTTGAGCGGCACTGCGGCCTGGACGACCTGCTCAAGGCGAACCGTTACCTCACGCTTCAGTTCGCCAGCGGGGCCGTCACCGACGACGGCGCGGGGGACCGCTCGGCCTTCTTCCCCTCCGAGGTTTTTCGCGAGTTTCAGCGGCTGGTCAAGACCCTGGTTCGCGAGGATCGCATCTTTATCAGCGATCGTAAACTCGTGAAGCTGTACAAACTCTTGCGCATCAGGGCCTGGTTGTTCTCCGGCGGGGTGGTCGGACGGGACGACCTGCGGCTCCTCGCGTACCTGGGTGAGACCCACCAGGAGATGGACCTTCTGCGCGAGAAAGTCCCCTCGTTGCTGGGGGATTGACCATGTCCCTCGCCGACGTGACGACGCTGGAGCTACGCGACCCCGCCGAGGCCCGGCGGTTCCTGTCGCAAGCGGTCTGGCTGCGAAGTCTGGCCTCGCCCAACCCCAGGAGCGCCGGAGTCGCTCTGCGTTGGGCCATCGAGCTGGCCTCCCGGGGCGAGCCGATCCCTCCGATCGGGGTCATCGCCGATCTGGGCCATCTCCTGCTGGACCGCGGGGGCTCGACGCGCGCCGGGCACGAGTTCCCGGCGATCCCGGGGTGGCCAAGCGGGCTGACCCGGCGCTACGAGGACCTCGTCCTGGGAAAGCTCGACGCCGACCCCACCATCGCGAGGGCCTCGGACGCCCTGGCGCGCTACCGGGGCCGGGACCGCGACCGTGGGCTGGCGTTCGTCATCGATCGGATTCGAGTCCGGGCCAATCACGGCGGAATCCTCCTCAGCCCCGCGGCGCTGAAGTCCGCCCTGGAATCGCCCCAGGACCTTCTGGCCGCGGGTTGGGAATCCCTGGCCACCGACGGGGTCGTCGCGGCGCTCCCGGCGCTCTATGAACGCTTGATCGCCTCGGTGCGCGAGATGCACGACGCGCTCGGTCCCGAGGACGTCTTCGAACTGGAGCACGGGACCGCGCTCGCGGAGTTTGGCCAGCGGGTCGCGCTGCGGCAGGTCTTGCGGTGCGCCTCCGGGTTCGAGGCGGTCGCCCCTCGCGACCGCCCCCGGCTCAACGATCGTCGCCAAGACGTGGCCACCCGGGTCGTCGACGAGGACACGTACCCTGTCGGCGGGTTCACGTCGATCTCGACCCACGGAAGCGTCGAGAGCCTGCTCCATTCGCAACTCGCCTACATGGAAGCCGACGATCGGCCCGACCTGTTCGATATCAAGTACGCACGCGATGAGTTATTGTATTATTCACGCGACGAGAACCAGTTCTTCCGCCGCCGCCGATCGGTCGTCGTCGCGCTTCATCCCGACCTGACGCTCGCGCGCGTCAAGGACCCGGAGCTTCCGTTTCAGAGGATCGTCCTGCTGCTGGGGCTCCTGGTGGCGCTGGTGCGCAGGCTCTCCGACTGGCTCAGCGACGAGGCGCTCGTCTTCGAGTTCCTGTTCGTCCGCCCCGGGGGTCTCGACGTCGAACCTCTCGCCCCGGAGCGAGGGTTGTTGACGATGCTGTTTCGCGAGGCGATCGCCAACGGCACGGTCGTCGTCGACCTGATCGACGGATCAAAGATCGAGAGTCATCGGCTCACGAAGAGTCGTCGGGGACTCTGTCTGGCGCTGGACGTCTCGACGATCGACCATCGTATGGACGTCCAGGGGCTCTCCTCCGCCGTACTCCGCCTTGATCAAGCGCGTCCCGCCCTGGGTTTCGACGAATCGAGCGCGGAAACCGTCGACGCCGAGGACGCGCCTTCGAGCTGGCAAGCCGCGCTGGACCTCCTGCTGGCCGCCTGGGCCTGACGTCCGAGCGTTCCCACGATTCAACCGGCATGGTCTGGAAACCAGGGGCTCGGCCCGTGTAGAAAAGGAGACTCGCGTCGCGCGAAGGCCGACGGCCATCCCCCCCGGAGTCCCGCATGGAAGGACGGATCGACAGCCACGAAGTTCTTGACTCGCGGCGGTTTCAGATCGCCGTCAAACGGCTGGCGGATAGCCTGAGCTATGGGACCGACCGTTCGCCGTTCCTGGGGGCCGGCCTGGAATACGTCCAGTCGCGCCCTTACCAGTACGGCGACCCCATCAAGGCGATCGACTGGCGGGTCACGGCCCGCACCCGACGGTTCCACGTCAAGGAATACGAGGCCCCCAAGCGTCTGCCCGTGTATCTCCTGATCGACACCTCGGCGTCGATGACGATCAGCTCCGATCACCGCTCCAAATATGAGATCGCCGTGTTCTTGGCGGGGGGACTCGCTCTCGCCGCCCTGGATCGGATCAGCCCCGTCGGCGTGATGGGAGTGGGAGGCCGCGGCCTGCACGTCCGTCCCAGCCTCGCGAAGGATCAGGTGCTTCAGTGGCTCCACCGGCTTCGGAGCTATCGCCACGACGAACCGACCACGCTGGGCGTGAAGGTGGCCGAGCTAAGCCCCAGCCTCGCCCAGCGCGCGCTGGTCCTGGTCCTGAGCGACCTGCACGACCCGGACGCTCTTCCCGCGCTCAAACGGTTGCGACAGCGACACGATTGCGCGGTGATCCAGCTTCGCGACCCCGCTGAGGATCGGCTCAAGGGCGTCGGCTTCGTCAGGGCGCGCGAGGCCGAGACCGGGCGCGCCTTCGTCGCCAGGGGGCGCGGCGACTGGCTCGACCAGGCCCACCTCGAAGGCGAGCTGAAGCGTTCGGGGATCGACCACCTGCGAGTCGACACCGACAAGCCGTTCGCCGCGAACGTCCGGCGGTTCCTCAAGTCGCGCAACCTTCTGGGCCGGGGGGCGCGATGACCTGGTCGCGAATCGCCTTGGCGCTGGTCTCGCTCGCCGCCGCGACGGCGCGGGGCGCGGACCCCTCCGTCGGCATGCCCGTGACCGTCCGGCAACTCGTGCTGCCGGGTCCGGAACTCGAGGTCAAGCCGATCGACGATCTCAAGACTCCCCTGGTCGTCCGCATCCTCGACG
>JBFWRA010000809.1:0-3306 GCA_050249155.1 Isosphaeraceae bacterium
CACCGTCCCGACCGAGCGCCAGCGGAGATCGCCGAAGTAGACGAACAGGTCGGGGGGAGCGGCCCCTCGCACGTTCTGATAGAGATCCTCGGGCTTGAGCACGCGCGTTCCGATCGGTCGACCCAGGTGGTCCCCGAGCGCTTCGAGTTCGGCGACGAGCTTATCCCGGGTCGCCTCGTACTGATCGGGCGGGATCAATCCCTGGGGCTCGCGACCCTGGACGTTGAGGAAGAGTCGCCCGTAGTACCCGCCGGAACCCCAGGCGGTCGTCCTGGGCCAGTCAACCTTGACCGCTTCGAGCCGGCTGGGAACCTTCGGGGTCTCCTGAAGAACGAGGTAGCCTTGTTGGATCAGCCACTCGTTGAGCGCGACGCCCCCTTCCATGCACTGAGCGCCATGGTCGGAGACCACCAGGACGTGTGCCCCCTCGGGCACGACTTCGAGCAATTTCCCGATATGTCTGTCAACGTGTTCATAATAATCGACGATGACCGACTCGAACGGATTGCCGGGCTCGAAGCGATGGTGGGCGGGGTCCATGTACTGCCAGAAGGCGTGGTGGACGCGATCGGTCCCCATCTCGACCATCATGAAGAAGTCCCAGGGCTTGCCGGTCATCAGCCGACGAGCCAGGGCGAACCGCTTGTCGGTCATCCGGACCAGGGCGTCGCGGATCTTGCCCTTGTCGGGGGTTCGGAAGTCGCTGACGTCGAACTCGTAGGGGTGAACGTCGGACCAACCCGCGATC
Organism: Isosphaeraceae bacterium; assembly: GCA_050249155.1. GTDB lineage: Bacteria > Planctomycetota > Planctomycetia > Isosphaerales > Isosphaeraceae > JBFWRA01. Next base: position 749 of record JBFWRA010000809.1, read on the forward strand.
TCGGCCTTCAGCTCGGGCGGATACGTGTAGTTCGATTCGATCGAAGGCGTCAGAAAGTCGGTAATCATGCATCCGTTGATAGGGCGTGGCGGATAGGTCTGGGGCACGCCGATCAGCACGACCTTCTTGCCCGCGACGCCGAGGTAGTCCCAGAGCAACGGCTCCTTCACCGCCAGAGACGTCGCGGTGGTCATCTTTTCATAAGAGCGGTCGGCGCGGTTGCGAAAGCCGTAGTAGCCGAGCGTGCCGGGATCCTTGCTCGACGTCATGGACATCCAGGCGGGCACGGTGATGGGCGGGTCGCAACTTCGGAGCTTGCCCCAGGCTCCCTCGTCGCGGAGCCTGGTCAGGTTGGGCAGGCGGTCGGCGTAGCGATCGAAGACCAGGCTGGGCTCGGCGCAGTCCAGGCCGATGACGACGACGCGGGGCTGGGATTCGTGCGGCATGTCGTCTCGTCCTCCTTGGTGATTGTCATGTGTCAATCGTGGATGCCGGCGCTCCGCGACGGCGGATCGATCTAGCCTCGGTAGCCCTGGGCGAATTTCTCCCGCTTGGCCAGTTCCAGGTCGTGTTCGACCATCATCTTGACCAGCCCTGGAAAGTCGACTTCGGGTTTCCAGCCGAGTTTGGCGTGGGCCTTGGTGGGATCGCCCAGCAGGACATCGACCTCGGAGGGGCGGGTGTACCTGGGGTCGAACTCGACGAAGTCGTGATAGTCCAGGTTGAGCATGCTGAAGGTGATTTCGAGGAAGTCGCGAACGGAGTGGGTCTCTCCCATGGCGACGACGTAGTCGTCGGGGGTATCGCGCTGGAGCATCAGCCACATCGCGCGGACGTAGTCCCCGGCGAATCCCCAGTCGCGCTTGGCGTCGAGGTTCCCCATCACGAGCTTGCTTTGAAGTCCTTCTTTGATCCGGGTGGCGCCGAGGGTGATCTTCCGGGTGACGAACGACTCGCCACGTCGGGGGCTCTCGTGGTTGAAGAGGATGCCCGAGCACGCGAACATCCCGTAGGCCTCGCGATAGTTGACGGTCTGCCAGTGGCCGTAGAGCTTGGCGCAGGCGTAGGGGCTTCGGGGATGGAAGGGCGTGTCGAGCCCCTGGGGAGGCGGGGCCGCTCCGTACATCTCGGAGCTGGACGCCTGATAAAACCGGACCGGCTGGGTTTTCGCGAGTTGTCGGACGGCTTCGAGGAGGCGAAGCGTGCCGAGTCCGACGACGTCGGCGGTGTAGAGGGGTTGATCGAAGGAGACGCGCACGTGGCTCTGCGCGCCCAGGTTGTAAACCTCGTCGGGCCGAACGTGTTCCACGATCGAGGTGAGGCTGGTCGCGTCGGCGAGATCGGCGTAGTGCAACTGGAAGCGGTCGTGGGCGGAAGGATCGTTCCGGAAGATGGGGTCGATACGCTGGCGGTTCAGACTGCTGGACCGACGCACCAAACCGTGCACCTCGTAGTCGGGCTTGCCCAGGAGGAACTCCGCGAGGTACGACCCGTCCTGTCCGGTGATCCCCGTAATCAACGCACGCTTCATCACTGGCTCCAAGGTGTCGAATCGTCGGGTCGGCGGCCGGGGCGGGTGGCGTCACCTCGGCGGTCGGGCGTCAGGGGATATGGTAGTTCGCTCGGTCGGTCGGGAGGATCGACTCCAGCGGCGGGAGGAGTTCTTTCGCGAACTCTTTCAGGGCCTCGCCGTCCGGATCGGTGGTCCCAGGGCAGAAGACCTCCACCGTCATGCCGGAGCCTCGGGTGGTCCTCCCGTGGCTGCTTCGGCTCGTCACCGGCAGGCTCCGCACGTACTGTTCCAGGCTCCCCTCACCGAAGATGTAGTACCAAAACCCGACGCTCTGCACCAGTTCACCCTTGGCGTACCCCAGTCGGGTCAGTGGCACGTTTCGACCGGAGGGGTCGCTCACGGCGATGACCCGGCTTTGCGATTCGACCTTTTCCCAGCCGCCGGAGGGGAGGCAGACCTCGGGCGAATGGCGGAGATTCAGACCCCTGGTCGAGTAGTTGATCCAAAGCGACAGCTTCCGGCCAGGCCGGCGTCGGTCCTCATATTCGCGATTCAGGTAGTCGTCGGCCTGAGACTCCTTCAGGACGTGGGGGTCGATGGGAACGTCGTGGCCCACCCATTCCCCCAGTTCCATCGGCAGCGTCGCCAGTGGCGCGCGCAGGGGAGGGCGTTCGATCGAGGTCATGGCTTCCAGGCCAGACGCTCCGGCCAGTCCCAGTCCCAGCAGCGACACGCAGAGAATCACGCGAGTTCTTGTCGACATCCCGGTTCGCGTCCTTTCGACGGGAGAATGCGGCGGAGAGCCTGGTTCAACCACCGGCGGAGGCGGGCGGAAGCCGCAGCACCGACCGATGATCGGTCCTGGTGGGAACCCCGGTCCCCACCGCGGTGGGCTCGGGGGAGTCGGGCCAGGCGTCGTCGTTGGGAACCTGGGGAGGCTCGGCGAGGTGGGTCAGGTCGACGATCTGGTCCAGAATCCAGCATTCCCCTCGCAGCAGTGAGAGCCCGAATCCGAGCATCAACAGACCTTCCAGGGTGTGGTACG
>JBFWRA010000810.1:0-3305 GCA_050249155.1 Isosphaeraceae bacterium
CCCGGCTCTCTAGTTGCGGACCGGCAAACGTTTCGTACCGGGAAGACCCCGGGCGACGTCTCGGAGAGAGGAACATATGGAGTTTCGGAAGATTCTGACCCTGCGCGGCCCCAACGTCTGGGCGAAGTTCCCAGTGCTTGAGGCCTGGGTCGATCTCGGAGTACTGAAGGACTCCCCCTCGGACGAGCTTCCTGGCTTCAACGACCGAATCATGGCCTGGCTCCCGACGATGATCGAGCATCGATGCAGCGTCGGCACGCGAGGGGGGTTCTTCGAACGACTCCGCCGAGGCACCTATCAGGCCCATATCCTCGAACACGTGACCCTCGAACTTCAGAGCCTGGCGGGAACCGAGGTCGGATACGGCCGGGCCCGCGAGACTTCCGAGGAGGGCGTCTACAAGGTCGCGATCGAATATGAGGACGAGGTGTTCGCCAAGGCCTGCCTGCACGCGGCCAGGGAACTCTGTCTGGCCGCGGTCCACGACCGGCCCTACGACGTCGACGCCGAGGTGGCCAGGCTCCGCGCTCTGAACGAGGAGGTGAGGCTGGGGCCAAGCACCCGGGCGATCGTGGACGCCGCCGTCGCCAGGGGAATCCCCGTCCGCCGGCTCAATTCCGACAGCCTGGTTCAACTCGGTTGGGGCGCTCGCCAGCGTCGGATCAATACCGCCGAGACCGATCGGACCGGGGCCGTCGCCGAGGCGATCGCGCAGGATAAGGACTTGACCCGGGAACTGCTCCGCCAGGTCGGCGTCCCCGTCGCCGACGGCCGACCCGTCAAGGACGCGGAGGACGCCTGGACGGCCGCGACCGAGATCGGCGGGCCCGTCGTCGTGAAGCCGCGCTTCGGCAACCACGGCCGTGGGGTCACGACGAACCTCGCCACCCGCGAGGAGGTCCTCACCGCGTATCGGAACGCGCTTGAGCAAAGCTCCGAGATCGTCGTCGAGCGCTACGCCCCGGGGGACGACTACCGGCTTCTCGTGGTCGGGGGCCGGCTCGTGGCCGCGGCGCGTCGAGACCCCGCGCACGTCGTCGGGGACGGGACGCGATCGATCGCCGAACTCGTCGAGCAGGTCAATCGCGACCCGCGACGCGGGGACGGCCACGGTTCGGTCCTGACCAGGATCCGACTCGACTCGATCGCGCTGGAGACGCTCGCCAGCCAGGACCTTGACGCGGATTCGGTTCCTGAGCCCGGGCGGGTCGTGGTGATTCGACGGAACGCGAACCTCAGCACCGGAGGGACGGCGACCGACGTCACCGACGAGGTTCACCCCGAGGTCGCCGCCAGGGCGATCGACGCGGCCCAGGTGGTCGGGCTGGATATCGCGGGAATCGACGTCGTGGCCCGCGACGTCCGCCGCCCCCTGGAAGAGCAGGGGGGGATCGTCGTCGAGGTTAACGCCGGGCCTGGCCTGCGGATGCACCTCCAACCTTCCGCCGGCACGCCCAGGCCGGTCGGCGAGGCGATCGTCGACATGATGTTCCCAGCGGGTGAGAACGGCCGGATTCCCATCGTCTCGGTCACTGGGGTCAACGGCAAGACCACCGTCACTCGGCTGGTCTCACACATCCTCCGAACCTCGGGCAAGGTCGTCGGCCTCACCTGCACGGATGGAATCGAGATCAACGGCCGACTGATCGACCAGGGGGATTGCGCCGGACCGAAAAGCGCCAGGGCCCTTCTCGTCAATCCCAGGGTCGAGGCCGCGGCGCTCGAAACCGCCCGAGGGGGGATTCTCCGCGAGGGGCTCGGCTTCGATCAGTGCGACGTGGGGATCGTCACCAATATCGGCGAGGGGGACCACCTTGGCATGAGCGAGATCGCCACGCTCGAAAAACTCGCCCAGGTCAAACGCGCGGTGATCGAGGCGGTCGCCGCCACCGGGACCGGCGTCCTCAAGGCCGACGACCCGCTCACCGCGGCGATGGCCGAGTACTGCCCGGGGTCCGTCACCTTCTTCGCCAGGGACGAGGCCGATCCGGTCCTGTCCCAGCACCGCGCCCAGGGCGGTTCCGCGGTCTTCGTCCGAGACGGCCTGATCGTCCACGCCGTCGGAAACGAGGAGACCGGGATCGCCATGATTGATCAGATCCCGCTGACGGTGCAGGGTCGGATCGGATTCCAGGTCGAGAACGTGCTCGCGGCGGTCGCGGCGGCCAGGGCCCTGGGGATCACCTTGCCCACCCTGCGCGAGGCCCTGGCGACGTTCAGCAGTGACGTGGGGACGACGCCCGGCCGGTTCAACGTCTTCCATCACGCGGGGGCGACGGTGATCGTCGACTACGGCCATAACCCCTCGGCCCTCCTGGCGATGGGAGAGGCCATGGCGCAACTCCCCCACGAGCGCAGGAAGACCGTCTTCACCGTGGCGGGGGACCGTCGCGACGTCGATATCGTTCGACAGGGCCAGATCGTCGGCGACCTTTTCGACGAAATCATCCTCTACGAGGACGCCTGCCGCCGAGGCCGCGCCGACGGCGAGGTGACGGCCTTGATTCGGGAAGGGCTGACCCAGGCCGTCCGATTCAGGGAGGTCCACGAGACCCGTGGCGAATTGAACGCGGTCGAGTACGCCCTCTCGCAACTCAAGGCGGGGGATTTGCTCGTGATCCAGGCCGACCAGGTGGAACTCTGCCTGGCGTTCGTCCGGAAGTTTCTCCAGGACTCGGCCAACCGGCCGGTCACGCGCGAGTTGGTGAACGCCAGCGTCCCCGTCGAGGCCGTCGCCGTCTCGATGATCGAGTGAGTGAACGAACGCTAACCCGAGGCCCCGTCGGAGCCAATCGCTTCGACGGGGCATTCCTCCATCGCCGCGAGGCAGACGGCCTCCTCGGCGGGAGAATCCGGCTGTTTGGCCACGAAGCTGTGGCCCCGCGCGTCCTGTCGGACGAAATTCGACGGAGCGGTTTCCCGGCAGAGGTCGCAGTCGATGCAGGTCTCATCGACGTAGAACCGCCCGGCGACGTTTTCTGACACCTTGCGTGACGGATCAGCCATGGTGGCGTTCGTTCGTTATGCGCGTCCGTGCGTTCCAGGGGCGGAGACTCCCCGGCGTGGCGTGTCCAGGGGCCGGGGGATCTTCCGATCGGATCGGCGATCAGGCGGTTTTGGCGTCGATCCAGGTCATGAGTCCACGAAGCCGCTTGCCGACCTCCTCGACCGGGTGCGACCGTTCCATCCGCCGCAGGGCGTTGAAGGTCGGACGGTTGGCCTTGTTCTCCAGGATCCACTCCCTGGCGAACTGACCGGACCGAATCTCGTGGAGGATCTTGCGCATCTCCTCACGGGTCTCCTCG
>JBFWRA010000811.1:0-3297 GCA_050249155.1 Isosphaeraceae bacterium
GGTACGAGCGGTCAGGCGGAGCGTTTGACGTCACCGTCGGCCCCGCCGTCCGACAATGGCGCAGGGCCCGACGCGACCGGAAGATGCCGACGGTCGAGAATCTCGCCAGGGCGCGCGCCCTCACCTCGTCCGACTTCTTGACGCTCGACCCCGAGTCCAGGTCCGTTCGCCTCGAAAAACCGGGGATGAAGCTCGACCTGGGAGGGATCGCCAAGGGCTGGGCGTCGGACGAGGCCCTGAAGGTCCTCAAACGCCACGGGATCGAAAGCGCGTTGGTGGCGGGCGCGGGCGACGTCGTGGTCGGCGGGCCCCCTCCCGGGAAGGACGGGTGGGTCGTTGGCGTCGCGCCTCTCGAAAACCCAGACGCCACGCCCGAACGCTACTTCTCGCTCCGCGACGTGGCGATTTCGACCTCGGGAGACGCCGAGCGGTTCGTCGAGATCGAAGGCAAGCGTTACTCTCACATCGTCGACCCCAGGACCGCCCTTGGGGTCATCAATCGGGCGAGCGTCACGATCATATCCAGGGAAGGAGCGACCTCGGACGCCCTGGCCACCGCGGTCTACGCCCTCGGGCCCGAGAAGGGGCTCGCCCTGGTCGAGGAAACTCCCGGCGCGTCCTGTCTGATCGTCCAGAAGAACGACGCGGGGGTGACCGTCCTCGAGTCGAGTCGACTGAAGGACGTGCCCGTCGCGGACCCCCTGGATCGGCTCGAACCGGCGGCTCGACTGAGCCCTCGCTGACACTCGGGTCGATCCCTTCTGGAAAAAGCGCGGGCGACGGGACGTTCAACATTTTATAATCGAGCCCTGGCCGAGTTCGAGTTTGCCAAACGGGGAGGTCCGCACCATGCCCGCGTCGTGCCGGTTCGCGAAACGATCGGGATGCCTCTTGTTGGGTATCACGCTCGCCACGGGCGTCGTCCGGGGCGCGGACCCAGGCGCGATCGACGGCGCGAAACTCTACCGCGAGAAGGTCGCCCCCTTGCTCGCGACGGAATGTTCCCGTTGCCACGCCGCGGACGCCGAGACGCTCCGCGGCGGGCTGAGACTCGACTCCCGCGAGGGAATGCTCATAGGCGGTGACTCAGGCCCCGCGGTGGTTCCGGGCAACCCGACCGAAAGCCTGATCCTTCAAGCGCTTCGGCACGAGGATGGCCTGGAGATGCCACCGAGGAAGCCGAGGCTCGCCAACGAGGTGATCGCCGCGGTCGAAGCCTGGATCGTCGCCGGGGCCCCCACGACCGAGAACGCTGACGAAACGAAGCCAATCGACCGATTCGCCGAGGCCCGGGGTCACTGGGCCTTCCAGCCCCTGGCGGAAGTCTCACCGCCCGCCACGTCGGCCGACTCCCCGGCGGAGAACCCGATCGACGCCTTCATTCTGGAGAAACTAGGCGAGAAGGGATGGACGCTCGCTCCACCGGCGGATCGAACCGAGTGGATTCGGCGCGTCACGTTCGACCTCACCGGGTTGCCACCGACTCCCGAGGAGGTGGAGGCGTTCGAGCTGGACCGGCTTCCGGGTGCCGAGGAACGGCTTGTCGACCGCCTGCTGGACAGCCCCAGGCACGGCGAGCGCTGGGCGCAACTCTGGCTCGACGTGGTTCGTTACGCGGAGACCGAGGGTTACGAGTACGACCGAACCCTTCCGGGCGCTTGGCGGTTCCGCGACTACGTGATCGACAGCCTGAACCGTGATAAGCCCTTCGACCAGTTCTTGATCGAGCAAATCGCCGGCGACGAGATCGATCCCAAGAACCACGAGTATCAAACCGCCTCGATCTTCCACAGACTCGGCCCGGTTCGTCGCAACGCCGGGAACCCTGAGATCGCACTCAGCCGCAATGAGGTGCTCACCGAGCGAACCGACGTCCTGGGCTCGGCGATCCTCGGCCTGACCGTGGGTTGCGCGCGCTGCCACAACCACAAGCTCGAGCCGATCAGCCAGAAGGACTATTACCGCCTGGAAGCGTACATGGCCGCGACCCAGGAGCACGACCTCCGTCTGATCAGCCTCGACGATCAACGCGCCTATGATCGCGAGGTGGCCTCGATCAAGGCGGAGATCGACGCCACGAAAAAGCGGATGCGAAGGGCCGAGGGGGCGGAGCGAAAGCGACTGGCCTCGAAGATCGAGGCGCTGGGCGACTCCATGCCGGAGCCCCCACCCACGATCCCGACGATTCGCAACGACCCCGCGCAACGAACCCAAGTTCACGTCCTGAAGCGGGGGATCTGGGAGAACAAGGGAGAGGCCGTCGGTCCCCGACCGTTGAGCGTCCTGGTGGAAGGCGACCTGGAGGAACTTCCCGCCGACGATCCCAGGCCCCGGACCCGACTGGCCGAGTGGCTCGCGTCCCCCGCGCACCCCTTGACCGCCAGGGTTTTCGTCAACCGGGTCTGGGCCCAACATTTCGGACGAGGGCTGGTCAAAACGGTGAACGACTTCGGCACGAAAGGGGAACGGCCCAGCCATCCCGAGTTGCTCGACTGGTTGACCACTCAGTTCCTTCGAGACGGTTGGCGGCTCAAGCCGCTGCACCGCCTCATCGTGCTGAGCGCGACGTATCGCCAGTCCGATCGCTCCCCGTTCGCCGAGGAGGCGCGTCGGACCGACCCGGAGAACCGGCTGTTGAGCCGGTTCAACCCTCGACGCCTGACGGCCGAGGAGATCCGGGACGCCATGCTGGCCGTCTCCGGCAGGCTGAACCCCAGAGCGGGGGGGCCCAGTGTGATGATCCCCGTCGACCCCGCGCTGGTGAATCTGCTGTACAAGCCCTCGCAGTGGCAAGTCACCCAACCCGCGACCGAGCACGACCGGCGAACCATCTACCTCTTCGCCAAGCGAAACCTCCGCCTACCGTTCATGGAGACGTTCGACGCCCCGGCCTTGCAGACCAGTTGCGGACGTCGCGAATCGAGCACTCACGCCCCCCAGGCGCTCGAACTGCTCAACGGCCGCCTCTCAAACGACCTGGCCCGCTCGTTCGCTTCTCGCGTGCGCGAGGAATCCGGGGGAGACCTGGGCCTGGCCGTCGATCGAACGTTCCGGCTCGCCCTGGGAAGGGCTCCGACGCCAACGGAACGATCCACCTCCCTGCGGTTCCTCCAGGAACAGCCCCTCGAGGAATTCACTCTCGCGGTCTTCAACCTCAACGGGTTTCTCTATGTTCGATGACCATGGCCAACGCCCGCGACGGCGACCGCACAGCCGACCCACTCGCAACCGCAGAGAGTTCGTCCGCGACGCCTTCGCGGGTTTCGGAGGGCTCGCGCTGGCGTCGATGATCCATCG
>JBFWRA010000812.1:0-3294 GCA_050249155.1 Isosphaeraceae bacterium
CGGAACGTGCTCGTCTTGACGGGGTTGTTCGCAGTGATGAGGGTTTCGAGGTACCCCTGCGTTAGGTCCCGCTCGATCAGCGTGTCTCCGATCAGGACGACTCGGTCGCCGTCCTTCCAGGTGAACGCGGATCGATCCTCGGCGAACGTGGAGGGAGCCGCCAGGAGCGTCGAGGCGAGAAGACCGAGACAACCGCTGCGAGTCACGTTGAAGTCTCCGAGACGGCGGTGCGTTGGGGTATCGCCGATCTTCGTCGCCCTCGGACGGTCTGTCAATCGGTCGGAAGGCTCCTCAGGGAACGTGGGAGTGGGACGGTGCGTGGAGCGCCGGGCTCGGCTACAATCTCGAATCATGGACGCGCCACAAGCCCTGCTCGAACGTCTGAGACCCTTCCTGAACCGTGACCGCATGGTCGAGACCGCGACCGCGATGATCGGCGTCCCCAGCGCGACCGGTCACGCGGGGGCCGTTTCCGATCGGCTCGCGGAGATCCTCCGCGCCGAGGGCTTCCCCGTCGAGCGGCCGGACGGGGATTACCCGATCGCTCCGGCCGTCGCCGTCCGGTGGGCGACGGGCGAACCCGGCAAGACGATCCAGTTCAACGGGCACCTCGACACGGTTCACTTGCCGTTCGTGCCCCCGGCCGTCGCCGATGGCAGGATCACGGGAAGCGGCTCCGCCGACATGAAGGGGGGGACCGCCGCGGCGATCGAGGCCCTTCGCATCCTCCGAGACTCGGGCGCTCTGACCGCCGGGGGAGTGCTCCTCACCGCGCACGACCTGCACGAGTCCCCCTGGGGCGACGGCCGGCAACTGGACGCGCTGATCCGATCGGGCCTGGTCGGCGACGCCGTTTTGCTTCCCGAGCCGTTGACCGACACGCTTCCCGTGATCGGTCGAGGACTGGCCGTCTGGAAGGCCGCCTTGCGGCGCCCCGGCGCTCCGGTCCACGAGGTGATGAGGCCCGCGGACACGCCCAGCGTCGTCACCGCGGGCGCGGCGCTGGTCGCCGAACTCGACCGGCTCCGCGACGCGCTGCTGGCGGAAACTCCGCCCTCGACCGACGGGATCAGTCCAGGCCCCGCGAGCGTCTTCATCGGCCAGTTCCACTCGGGAGAGATCTTCAATCAATCGGCGAACGTCTGCCACCTCGAAGGGACCCGTCGCTGGCTACCGGGAACCGATCGGCACGAGGTCGAACGCGACTTTCGAGCCCTGGTCGACCGCGTGGCCCAGGCGCACCGCACCGAGGCGACGCTCGATTGGTTCTTCACTCGCGACGCCTTTTATCTCGACCAGGCCGACCCGTTCGTGGCGACGTTCCAGGCGGCCTGCGCCGCGGGCCTGGGCCAGCCGCTGCCACTGGGGCCGAAACCGTTCGTCGACGACGGCAACAGCTTCTGGGCGCTCGCCGGAGTGCCGGCGATCACGCACGGACCCCGCGCCGCGGGCCAGCACACGCTCCACGAGTGGGTCTCGATCGACGACATGGAACGGGTCGCCTTGCTTTACGCGGCGACGGCCGTCGCGTTCTGCCAGCCGACCTGACTCCCAGCCGTTGACGGAGGTTCGTGACGATGCCCGCGCCGACGCCCACGCTCCCCGACCTGATCGCGGACGCCCAGACGACCGAGGAGCGCTTCCTCCGTCAGATCTTCGTCCGCGACCAGATGGCCGAGTGGTCGAAACACCCCCTCATCATGGCGAAGGCCGAGGGGGTTCATTACTGGGACGTCCAGGGCAAGCGCTACCTCGACGCGCTGTCGGGAATCTACGTCGCGTCGGTCGGCCACGGCAACCGCCGGGTGATCGACGCGGTCAAGCGGCAGATGGACGTCCTCTGCTTCTCGCCGCCGATGCACGGCACCAACCCCCTGGCGGTCAAGCTGGCGAACCTGCTGGCGGAACTCGCCCCGGGCGATCTCTCCGCGGTGAAGTTTCAGACGGGGGGCTCGGAGGTCACCGAGGCCGCGATCAAGCTGGCCAGGCAGTACCATCGGCTGAACGGATCTCCTGGCAAATACAAGGTCATCAGCCGATACCTCTCCTGGCACGGGTCGACCCTCGGCGCGCTCTCGGCGTCGGGGCTCAAGGGGCGTCGGACGGTCAACGAGCCTCTGGCGCCTGGGTTCCTGCACGTCTTTCCACCGACCTGTTACCGCTGCCCGTTCGGGAAGTCGTACCCGAGCTGCGAGATCACCTGCGCCTCGCTGATCGGCGACGTGATCGAGATGGAAGACCCGTCCACGGTGGCGGCGGTGATGGTCGAACCGATCGGGCACACCGGCGGGGTGATCGACCCGCCCGCCGAGTACCTGCCCATGCTCCGGGAAATCTGCGATCGGCACGACGTTCTCTTGATCTTCGATGAGATCATCACGGGGATCGGCAGGACCGGGCACCTTTTCGCCGCCGAGACCTTCGGGGTGACGCCCGACGTGCTCTGCGTGGCCAAGGGTCTCAGCGGCGGAGTCGCGCCGATCTCGGCGATGATCTGCCGCAAGCCGATCGCCGACGCCTTCTGGGGTCCGGCCGGGGAAAACCCCGGTTTCGTCGAGGGCCACACCTTCGAGGGCAACCCGATCGCCTGCGCGGCGGGAATCGCGGTGCTCGAGGAGATCCTCGCGAACGACCTTTGCGGCAACGCCAGACGACAGGGGGACCGGCTCCGCGGCCACTTCGAGGCGCTCGCCGCGAAGCACGGAGTGATTGGCGACGTCCGGGGCAAGGGGCTTTTCCAGGCGATCGAGTTCGTCCGCGACCCCGTCACGAGGGAGCGATTTCCCGCGGGGACCGACTTCGGGCTCAAGGTCGGCAGGGCCGCCCTGGAGAACGGTCTGCTCTGCCGGTTCGACCCGCACTGGATCGCCTTCGGCCCACCGCTGATCAGCACCGAGGCGGACGTGGACGCGATGGTGGAAATCCTGGATCGAAGCATCGGCGCCGCGCGGGAGGGTCTCGCGGACCTCGCGAACGGTCGTGGAGGGCACCGAGGTTGACCCCCCCCCCACCTCGTCGGCTCGCCCCTCGCTACCTGAATCGGCCCAATCGTTTCCGGATTCACCTCCGATTCCTCAAGTATCTCCTCTGGGAGTTTCGTTGGCCGCTTGGGGTCTTCGCGCTGTTGATCTACGGCGGCGGGCTGGCGCTCCATTGGTTCTACCATGCCGAGGAGGTCGGTTACGCGAAGGCGGTCTATTCGGTCTTCCTCATGGTGTTCCTGGAATCAGGGCTGGAGTTCCCCGAGGAATGGTACCTTCAGCCCCTCTTTTTCCTGGTGCCTGTGATAGGGCT
>JBFWRA010000813.1:0-3291 GCA_050249155.1 Isosphaeraceae bacterium
AGAAGGCGTCGTGGACCTCCTCACCCGAGAGGCCGTCTACTTCGAGGGGGACACGGGGGACAAGGTCCGTCGCGAGCCCATCCCGGAGAACCTCGTCGACGTCGCCGAGCGCGCCCGCCAGGGGATGCTCGAAGCCCTCTCGATGGTCTCCGACAAGATCATGGAACTCCTGCTGGAAGAGCAGGAGGTCCCCGAGGACCTGATCCATCAGACCCTTCGCGAGGCGACCGTCGCCAGCCAGATTTGCCCGGTCCTCGTCGGCTCGGCCTACAAGAACAAGGGCGTGCAGTGCCTTCTGGACGCCGTGAGCAAGTACCTGCCAAGCCCCCTGGACCGCGAGGTCTTCGCCAAGGACAACGACAACGGAATGGCCGAGGTTCCCCTCGCCGCCGACCCCGACGGTCCCCTGGTCTCGATGGCCTTCAAGCTCGTCGAGGAGCCATTCGGGCAGGTCACTTATGTGCGAATCTACCAGGGCACGCTCCAGAAGGGCAAGTTCTACTACAACACCCGCCAGCGCAAGAAGGGCAGGATCAGCCGGATCCTCCGCGTCCACGCCGACGAGAAGGAGGACATCGACTCGGCGGGCGCGGGCGACATCGTCGCCGTCATGGGCATCGAACCGGCCACCGGAGACACCTACTGCGAGGAGGGCACGAACTACTCGCTGGAAAGCATCTTCGCCGCCGAGCCCGTGATCGACCTGGCCATCACTCCGAACAAGCGGGCCGACTACGACAAGCTCGGCAAGGCCCTCAATCGATTCATGCGGGAAGATCCCACGTTCCGGGTCCACGTCGACCAGGAAACCGGTGAGACGATCATCTCTGGCATGGGTGAGCTTCACCTGGAGATCTACGTCGAACGCATCAAGCGCGAGTACAAGGTGGAATGCACCGTCGGCATGCCGAAGGTGAGCTACCGCGAATCGCCGACCCGATCCACGCCGTTTGACTACAAGCACAAGAAGCAGACCGGCGGCTCCGGGCAGTACGCCCACGTCAAGGGCGTTCTCGAACCCCTGCCAGAGGACGCTCCCGAAGCCTTCGTCTTTGAGAACGAGGTCACGGGGGGCCGTATTCCCAGCGAGTACATCCCCTCGGTCGAGAAGGGCTTCCGGATGTCGCTGGGCAAGGGCCCGGTCGCCGGCTACGAGGTCATGGGGGTCAAGATGATCCTCCAGGACGGCTCGTACCACGACGTGGACTCCTCGACGATGGCCTTCGAGATCTGCGCGAGGGATTGCTTCCGAGAGACCTTCAAGAAGTCCGACCCGGTCCTCCTCGAACCGATCATGAAGGTCGAGGTCGAGGTCCCGACCGAATTCCAGGGGCCAGTCTCCGGCACGATCTCCTCGAAGCGAGGCGTCATCCTGGGCACCGAGAGCCGATCGGGCTTCACCGTCCTGAACGCCGAGGTTCCCCTCGCCGAGATGTTCGGGTACTCCAACGACCTCCGAAGCATGACCCAGGGCAAAGGCTCCTTCAGCATGGAGTTCCTGAAGTACTCCAAGATCCCGACCCGACTACAGGAAGAGGTCGTCAAGAAGGCTCAGGCCGAGGCCAAGGCGACCGCCGGCAAGGCTTGAGAACCGACGTCAGCGCTCCCATCGCTGATCCGAAGCGACGCCCGGCCCCACTGATGGGGTCGGGCGTTTCGCGTCCCTCCCCGCCCTCTCCACGTCCAGAATCTCCTCCGAGAACGCGTTCTGGGAAATCCTCTGACTTTTGTCTTGCGACAACTGTCCCAGGACGATAGATTGCGCGTACAGACCTTCAGAGCGTGGACCATCTCGCACTTCCTTTCGGTCCTCGTTCTGGAGGTGACCCCTTCACGTCTCCATTTGAGGGGCTTCTCAGATGAACGAACGTCTTGAGGTTCGCGTCGCGCCCGAGTTCTCGCCTTCGGTGGTCGTCGGCGCGCGTTGGTTGTTTCTTCGGCTTTCGACGGACAACCCGTTTTACGCCTTGAGCGCCTTGCTCATGCTCGTGGGTCTTTGGACGTCGTTTGGTTCTCAGACCGGGCTGTTGATGACGGGGCTCACGGCTTACACGCTCCTGCTGGCCGTTCCCGCCTGCCTGCTCGTTCGGTTCGGCGGGGTCTGGGAGGACGTCCGAACGGTCCTGCTCGTCGTCGTCCTGATGTTTCTGGCGATCTCGGTCACGTTCGATGAGACGCTGGGGCGCGACCCCGAGCGAGGATTGTGGTACTCGGCCCTGGGATTGGCGTTCGCGATCGGCCTGAGCGAGGCGTTGCTTCGGGTCATGAGGCTCAGGCTTCCCCTGGGGTTCAAGGTGCCTTACCTCCTGGCGCTTTGCCTTTTCTTCGGCTACCCCGCCGCGCTGGTGCCGTTGCTGGACCGCCCGCGCTCCTCCGAACTGCAATGGGCGCTTTACGCCTTCCCGGCCGCCGCCGGCCTCGTCGCGCTCACGCTCGTGCCGGCGGCGCGACGAGGGTCGGAGTACCTTCGCGACAACGGCAGTCCGTGGCCCTGGCCGTTTTATCCCTGGGCGCTGTTCGTGTTTCTCGGTTTTGGAGTCGTCGCCCGGTCGTTCCTGCTTTGCTGGTCGATGCAACACGTCGAAAAACAATCCGGCGTGGAACAGTTTATTTTCGGACCTTATTTCCTCGCGCCGTTCGCTCTGGCGATCGGGGCGCTGTTGCTGGCGGCGGGTCGGCGATCGGGGTTGCTCGCCCCCGCGGTCGCGGTCTTGACGTCGGCGGTGGGACATCAGAAAGGGGGAATCTATCAAGGATTCCTGTCCGAGTTCACGAACACGGTCGGGGCGACTCCGCTTTACGTCGCGCTGATCGCCGGGTTGGCGTTCCACGGGGTCGCGGCTTTCCGGAAGGTCTCGGGCGCGTCGGAGTGGATCACCGCGTTCTTGATCGCGTTCACGGTGCTGGGACCGGACGCCTCGCACGCGCACCAGTGGTCGATCTCGGGCCCCTGGCCGTTCGTCGCCCTGGCGGGCTGGCAAGCGATTCTGGGTTGGCGACGGGGTGAGTTGGGTCGTTGCGTGCTGTCGCTGGGTCTGCTCTCGGTGGCGATCTTGCTGGGTCCTGGCGAACGCGCCCTGCGGCTGGGTTGCGCCTTTCACCTCGCGCTGGCGGGCGTCTTGGTCCTCGGAGCGATCGCGACGGGCGCGATCGGGCGGGACCTGAGAGCGTGTCTAGAAAAGGTGTCCTAGCCTTGCGGTATGAGCACCCGCATCCCGTATCCGAGCGACCTGACCGGGCCCCAGTGGGCCCAGGTCTCCCGCTTCATCCCGGCGCCCAAGAAGGGCGGGC
>JBFWRA010000814.1:0-3290 GCA_050249155.1 Isosphaeraceae bacterium
ACCCGAACCGATCGCCACGTTCTCGGTGACCTCGTCGCGCGGCATATCCCTTCCCCCTGAGTGCGGGTAATCCCAATCGAATGCCGAGTTTCTCGGGTCCGCCGGACCCAGTCGGCGACCGCCGCGTCGCGTTGCCCCTGACTTTCCTAGGCGACAAATCGCCGGAAGGGGTGCTCAAAAAACCGAGGAGCCGGTCGAGAGCGGGAATCTCCCCGCGCCGAGTTCAGCCCGTGGACCGCGTGGCGTAGCTTCGGCCTTTCCAGGTCGACGGGCGTCCGATGGCCTCTCGGATCAGGGCGGACCACTGGATCGCCAGCAGAACCAGCACTCCCAGCGGGTGAAGCGACGCTCCGAGGACCGACTGGCCGAACCGGACTATCCCGAGCACCCGAGGAAGGTACGACAGGCCCGACGCCAGGACGACCGATCCCAGAGCCAGCGGCGAGAGTTTCAGCCAGGGGGAAAGCAGCGAGAGCGCCAGGGGCGCGACCTGCCCGCCCAGCAGCAGGACCGTCGCCGGACCGATCAGCGCGGGGGAGGCCAGGCCCTCCGTCGCGTTCTTCGAGAGCCCCGACCAGAGATCGCCCGCGTTTCGGTACATCCGGCAACGCGCCACGATCGTCGCGTCGAACAGGTCGGTCGAGAGGCCCGCGGCGCGATAGGCCCTGGGCAGCTTGATCCCATCGTGCAGCGTCGCGCGGATCGTCGCGTGTCCTCCCATCCGTTCATACGACGACTTTCTTGTGATGAAGAATTGCCCACATCCCGCCGCGTAGCCCGGGGACGGATCGACCCGCATCCGGCGGACCGGCAGGAAGCCCAGGAGCACGAAGTGGATCAAGGGAATGATCAATCGTTCCATGAACCCCACGGTCTCTTGCCGGGGGATGCCGCTGGCGAGGTCCGCGCCCGAGGTTTCGAGAAACGCCGAGGCGCGTGCCAGGCCGTCCGGCGTGAGGCGGACGTCGGCGTCGAGGAAGACCAGGATCGGTTTCGTGGCCAGGGCCGCCAGCGAGGCGCAGGCGTGCTGCTTGCCGCACCAACCATTGGGAAGTTCGGGAGCCTGACGAAGGATCACTCGGGAGTCGCGTTCGGCGATCGCGCGAACGACGTCGGCCGTCGCGTCGGTCGAGTGGTCGTCCAGAACGACGACTTCCAGATCGACGCCGACGCTCGCCAGGGCCGCGGCGACCGCTTCTCCAATCGACGCCTCTTCATTTCTCGCCGGGATCAGCACCGAGACCGAAGGGATGGGAGCGCCCGGGGAGGGCGGCGGCGGGGCGAGGTACCGTCTCAGGTTGTCGACGAACAGAAAGGCCGGTAGCGCGGAGAGGGCCAGGGTGGTGAGGCAGAGGGCGGTGAGCATGCGAGGGCGTCTCGATTTCGATTCGACCCGGACAGGGAACGTCGTCACGAGGGATCGTTCGTCGCCGCGATCCCTCGCCCGTGACCGGAATCAAACCGTCGGCCACGCGCCGCGGCCTTGGCGCGCCTCCAAAGATCGTACACCCCGCCCACCCCCGCGCCGCCGGCGACGAGGCACTCGAACCGCGAGGGGTCGCGGGAGGTGACGTCGGCGGCCAGGGCGTCCTGGGTCTCTTCCAACGCCCTGGCGATCCGATCGGTCCAGGTTCCCGGCGTCCCGCCCGCGGCGGTCAAGGGCAGAGGCGAGCCGAACCTGGCGAACGCCTCGGGCAGACTCTCCTCCCAGAAGGAGTATTCCAGGGCCAGTGGAAGCACGTGCCCGCGCGACAGCCGGGCCGCCAGGTGCCCGACCCCTTCCTTCAACGCGACGGGACGCTCGCGGACGTCGGCGAACCGGCCCTGCGCGGTCACCCAGAGCATGGCGTTCGGATCAGCCAGCGCGGACAGGCTCCGGCGAAGGAACTCGCGCCCCCCCCTGGCCGTGCCAGGCTCGACGCCGAAGAAACCCACGCGCTCGAAAAACCCATAGCGAGCCAGCGCGGCGGAGTCGATCGGGGCGACGTGGACGCGGTCCGGCCACAAGTCGGAAAGGACCAACCCAATCATGGGATCCCACCAGGCGGGGTGGTTGACCACGACGACCACCGGGCCTTCGGGCTGGCGTCCTCCCGCGGCATAACCCGCCCGGGAGAGCCTGACCGCGTGGAAGCGCTTCGCCACGTAGCGCCTGGCATACCAGCGAAACCAGGCGAAGACCGCCGCGGAGCGCTTCGGAAAGGGAACCGCCGAGGTTTGGGACACCTTCAGGGCGGGCTCGTCGGCGGTCATGAGATGCTCTCGGGAGGGGGTCCGTCGTCGACCGACACGCGCCACGCGGCCCAGTCTCTCAGGCGACCCCACCGCCTTGCAAGGCGCGGGTGTGTCGCGGGGCCACCAGGCCGTCCCTGTCCAGAGCGTCCGCCGCGAGCCAGCCCGAGGTCATCACCATCGGCATCCCAGGACCGGGATGCGCGGCGCCACCGGCGAGGTAGAGGCGCTCGACGTCCGGGCTGCGATTCGAGGGTTTGAACGCCCCGTGCAACCTTCCGTGGCTGGCCAGCCCATAGATCGCCCCGTTGAGCACGCCGTAGCGGTCGAGGATATCTTGTGGCGTCAACCACGCCTCGAACTGGATCCGATCCTCAACGTCGTGGAGCCCGGCCGTCCTCTTGAGTTTGTCGAGGATGACCTGGCGGTATTCGGGAAGCATCGACTGCCAGTGATGACCGTCGCGAAGGTACGGGGTGTGAACCAGGACGTAGAGCGCCTCGCCCCCCGGGGGGGCCACGCCGGGCTCGGTCGCCGCCGGGGCGCAAACGTAGCACGTCGGGTCGGGCGCGGGTTCTCCCTTCCGGTAGATCGCGTCGAATTCCTCGTGCGGATCACGCGAAAACACAAAGTTATGATGGAGAAGATGATCGTACTTTTGATTCAAACCGAGATAAAGGACCACGCCGGAACAGGCCGGCTCATAACCTCGCCGGCGTTCGAATCGGGACGCGGCGCTGGTGCCGGAAAGCAGTTCGCGGTGGGTCCGGACGCTGTCGGCGTTGGAGATCACCGCGGCGAGTTCGATCCGCTCCCCCTCCTCGGTGACCACCGCGCGGACACCCCCTCGACCGTCCTGTTCGATCGACCGGACGCCGGTCCCGGTCCGGACCTCGACGCCCAGGTCGCGAGCCAGGTTCGTCAGGGCGATCGGAACGGCCCGCGTGCCTCCTCTGGGGTACCAGACGCCTTCCCCGGTCTGCATCGCCGCGATCCCGCAGAGCACCGCGGGCGAGGCGTCGGGCGCGGAGCCGACGTACTGTGTGAAGTGGTCGATC
>JBFWRA010000815.1:0-3288 GCA_050249155.1 Isosphaeraceae bacterium
GTCCAGGCGAGCGAAACGTATGAACAGGCGGCCCAGCTTTTCTGGAACACGGGGGAATCGGGCCGGGCGCTCTACGCCCTGGTGGGGCCCGAGACCGTCGGGCCGGACCTGCTGACGCCGATCGTCGGGCGTGGCTCGGCGTTCGCCGACGTCGACGGCGACGGCGATCTCGACGTCGTCCTGACCGTCAACGGCGGCCCCGCGCGTCTCTTCCGGAACGAGGGAGGGAATCGGAATCAATGGATTCGCCTGATTCTCGTCGGCCGGAAATCCAACCGCGACGGCATCGGCGCGCGGGTCGAGGTCGAGTCCGGCGGTCAAATCCAGAAGCGCCAGCACTTCCCCGCCAAGGGCTATCTCTCGTCGGTCGAGTTTCCCCTCACCTTCGGACTGGGCCAGTCCGCCAAGGCGGACAAGGTCCGGATCACCTGGCCTTCCGGTGAGTCGACCGAGCTGACCGACCTCGCCGCGGGGAAGACCCACACCGTGGAGGAAGGGGCGGTATTGAAGTGAAGTGATTGGAAGGCCAGCGTGATCGAAGGGGTGTTCTGGCGAGGTCAAAGCTCCACGACCTGGACCGAGACGTCCATCCGGTCGAAGGCGTCGGCCGGACCTCGCCATGACCCCGAGAGCGGGCTGGCCTTCTCGTGATCGCGGGCCACGCCGACGGAGACGTGCTCCGAGCCCGCGTGCTTGTCGTTGGTGGGATCGAACCCTCGCCAGCCTGCGCCCGGGATGTAGATCTCGGTCCAGGCGTGCGTGGAACCATGCTGATCCCGTTCCATCTGGATGTAACCCGTGACGAACCGGGCGGCGAACCCCCAGTGTCGGGCCGCCTCCATCATCAGCACCGCGTAGTCGCGGCACGAGCCGGTGCCCCGTTCGAGGGTTTCGTGGGGGAGCTGGACCCCCGGCTCCTCTCTCCGAACGTATTGGAAGGACTTGTGAATTCGTGTGTTCAGCTGGTCCAGCAGCCGCGACGTGTTGACGTATTGACCGGGCGAGTAGAGCGGGAGCAGCCACTCCCTTAGCGCGGACCCGTCGTGGGGGTGGCTCGGCAGTCGATACGGGAAGACGTCGACCTGCTCGTCGGGGTCGTACTGGAACGGGTAAGACTGGGCGACCGGGTCGATGACGACCTCGACGGGGATTCCCTCGTAGAGGTCCACGTCCACCTCGCTGAAGAGGCGAAGTCGCCGCGACGGACCCTGGAAGGTCAGGACGGCGATCGAATTCCCGTAGACGTCCCGGTGCCAGATCACGTTGGCCTGGGGCTCGATCTCCAAACGCGATCGCGCGATGTGGACGTCGTGCCCCTCGCGAGGCCTCACGAGGGCCTTATGCGGGCCGAAGGTCACCGGCGAATGGTAGTGGTACTCGGTGGTGTGGGTGATGCGGACGCGCTTCATCGACGACGGCTCCGGGTCGATTGGGGGTCGGGTGCGACGCGACCACCCATGCGAATCCCGCGCCCGTCTTCACGAGATGGCGGGCCGTTCGGCGTGGAACTGGCCCCGGGTTAGAGCCCGCTCCGGAAGAACATCACGTCCCCGTCCTTGACGACGTAGTCCTTGCCTTCGAGCCTTTGAAGGTTCTTGGCCTTGACCTCCTTCACCGATCCCAGTCGGGCCAGGTCGTCGAACGCGGTGACCTCGGCCCGAATGAATCCCTTGGCCAGATCGGTGTGGATCTTGCCGGCGGCGTCCACGGCGGTTCCGCCGCGCTCGACGTTCCAGCCGCGGACCTCGGGATCGCCCGCGGTGAAGAACGTGATGATTCCAACCGCGTCGTAAGCCTTCCGGATGATCCGGTCGCGCCCCAGCTCGACGATCCCCAGGTCCGTCATGAACGCCTCGCGCTCCGCGGGGTCGAGCTGCGCGAGTTCCAGCTCGAGTTTGGCGTCGATCGCCAGGGCGTCGGGAACGACCGCCCGCAGCGATTCGGGAAGCTCTTGACCCTGGGCGACGTTCACCACGACGACCTGCGGCTTGTCCGTCAGCAGGCCGAAGGACCGCATCGGTTTTTTCTCCTCCTCGGTCAGGCCGAGGCCGGCGATGGGCTCGCCCCGTTCGAGCGCCGACTTGACCCGGTTGACCACGTCCAGTTCCTTGACCTGAAGCTCGCGATCGGGCCTGGCCTTCTTGACGCTGGCTTCCAGGCGTTCCGCGCGGTTGGTCACGACTCCCAGATCGGCGAAGAGGATCTCGTCGCGAAAGGCGGCGAGATCGGCGGCGGGGTCGCCGCCGGCGAACATGCCCAGGACGATCAGAAGGGCGTCCCCTTCCCGGATCAGCGCCAGGCGCTGGGGGTTGTCCCCGTGAGTTCCGGGAAGCAGGCCAGGGGTGTCGAGGAGTTCGACGGTGGCGGGGGTGATCTTCTTCGGTTTATGTAGGCTCGCGAGAAAGTCGAGTCGAGGGTCGGAGAGCGTGGCGATGCCGACCTGTCCGCCATGGACCTTGCCAGGGTCGGGCGTCGCCCCGGTCAGGAGTTGAAACAACGTGCTTTTTCCGCCGCCAGAGAATCCCACCAGTCCGACGCGCATAACCGACCGTTCCTCGCTGAGTTCGCCCGACGACCGACCGACCGGCCAGGGTGTTTGTTCCGTACGCGGCGACGACCGTCGAGCCGATCTCGCCGGCTCGTGGCCACGGCTCCCATCGTAACCGGAGGGGACCTGAGATTCGACGTCAGCCCTTGAGCCAGGGACCGCGGGCCGAGAATCGGCTCCGCGTGCTCGTCCTGGCGGGACGAGTGGAATCTGGGCGCGGAGCGTCGGGCCGATTCGAGTCAAATCCGGGCGCGGTTGGTCGGCTGTCGCGCGTCGCGTGATACATTACCCCGGAGCACCCGCGCGGGACGACCCTGGGAGGAATTCGCGATCGGCGGAACTCCTTGCGAATAAGGGCTTGACCGTGGTGGATAATGTCTTGACGCCCGATCTGGGCCTTGATGGGATGTTGCGGCGGGAGAGCGAGCGGAACGTGGGGAACAGCCGGGGCGGGAGACGGGTGGATGGCCATTGACACGGTTCGGATCGGGATCGCCGGCTGCGGCCACGCGGCGAAGATCCACCTGGAACGGCTTCTGAGGTGCGAGGGGGTGTCGGTGGTCGGCCTGGCCGACCCCGAACTCTCCGCGGCGAGCGATCTGGCGGCCCGAATTCCCGTGGCCCCCGGGAGCGCCGGCGTGCCCGCGTTCAACGACCATCGCGAGCTGCTCCGCCAGACCTCGCCGAACGCCCTGGCGATTTTCACGCCCCACGTGTCGCACTACCGACCCGCCATGGAC
>JBFWRA010000816.1:0-3288 GCA_050249155.1 Isosphaeraceae bacterium
GGGCCGGCGGGATCGTCGAGCTGGAAGGCGTGATACGCGCCCCCAAGAAACCCGCCACGCGCCGGCCACTGGCCAGGAAGGATCGAGACATGCCGGGGGATACTGGCACCCGCGGTCGGCAGCTCGTGGCAGACGATCGCGCCGATCGACGGATGCTCCACCGTGGGATCGGGCCGATAACCAGTCTTCAAGAGGTACGTTCCGCGCTCGTGGTCTCCTTCCTTGCTCACGAGCGAGCGAACCAACGCGACGTCGCGCATTTCCTCGGCCAGTCGATCGAAGCCCTCCGCGAGGGATACGCCTTTCAACGCGGTGCCGATCGCCCGGGTGCCTCCCGCGATCCGCGTCCCCGGCTTTGGATCGAACGTTTCGAGCTGGCTTGGACCACCCGCCAGCCAGAGCAGGATCACCGACTGGGCCGGTTCCTTGACGCGCTCGGCGCGTTGGGCCAGCAATTGTCCCACGGGGGTCAACCAACTGAGCCCCAATCCCCCCGCGGCGCGGAGGATCGCTCGACGGTCGATCAGTGGTTCCATGAGAACTCCGTGACGTTGATGAGCGTCCACATGAGGTCCGCGAGTCTCCGTCCGCGTTCGTCACCTCGGGAGCCTCGAAGGCTCGCTTCGAAGTGGGCGTACTCTTCCGCGGTCGGCACGCGCGAGAGGACCGTCAGATACGCCGCCTCGATCGCGTCTCGGTCCGTCGGGGCGAACATCGCGATTTGCTTCGACGCGGAGAGCAGCTCCGGCTTGGTTTTCTCCCTGACGAGCTTGCCGTTCATCAGGAGCAACCTTTGCGGGATCGTCCCGGCGTGAGGCTCGAATTCCTCCTCGCCAAGGTCGCCGTAACGCTTGACGAAATCGGCCTCTTCAAAGCTTTTGAAGATGCGCATGAGGATGGGCGACTCGCCGTCGATCGTCTTGACCGAGGCGGTTTGAGAAAGCGCACCGACGACCTGTTCGGGTCGCAGCGGACTCAAGGGGAAGGCGGCCCAGGCGCGTTCCTCCTTCACCCCGGGCGCGGGATCGCCCGCGCTGTCGAGTTGGAAGACCTCGGTGGAGGCGATCAGGCGAAACAGTCGACGCAGGTCGTAGCCGTGTTCGACGAAGTCCCTCGCGAGGATCGTCAGCGCGGGGGGAAGCGATTCCTCGTCGGGGAGGTCGTCGACCGGCTCGACGAGGGGTCTGCCGAACGCCAATCCCCAGGCTCGGTTCACCGTCGCCCTGGCCAACGCGGGGTTCTTCGGGTCGGTCAACCAGGACGCCAGTCGTTGCCGAGGCTCGCCCCGATCAGGCAAGCAGTCCTCGGCGAAGGGAACCCTGGGTGCGACGTCTCTTGGCTCCCCGGTGGCGCGGTCCTTGGGTTTGTACTCGCCCTCGCCCTCGTGAACTCCCGTGAATCCCGACTCGGCCTTGCCGAAGAAGGCGGCCAGCCCCTGGAAGTCCGCCTGCTTCCAGGCGGCGAAGGGGTGGTCGTGGCACTGGGCGCAGTCGATTCGGGCACCGAGGAAGGCCCTGGAAACGCGCCCCGCGAGACGTTCGGGGTCGAAGCGCTTGGCCTCCGGGTCGTAGGTCACGGTCATGAAGTTGGTCGCGGGTCGGTCGGTCCAGATTCCGTCGGAGGCGATCAGGTCGCGCGTGATCTGGTCGTACCGCCGATTCTCGTGGATCTGGTCGCTCAGCCAGGTGACGAATCGTCGCCTGCGGAAGACGATGAACGGGCCGTTCTCGGTCCCCACGAACGCCCTGGCGAATCGCTCGGCCACATGATCGGCGTAGCGTCGATCTCGCAGAAGTCGCTCCGTCCACTGGCGGATCCAATCCTCCCTCGGAAGACGTTCCAGAGTCCGAATTTCTTCCAGCGAGGGGATTGTGCCGGTCAGACCCAGGGAAAGGCGCCTCACGACGTTGAGTTCGGAAACCGGCGCGGTGGGGACGATCCCCTCGGCCCGCCATTGCTCGCGGAAGGCGCGATCGACCTCGGACACGGTCTCCGCGAGGTCGGTCTCCCGAGGGCCGGTCACGGCGACCTCGCGAGGACGCTCAGGCAGCCGTTGAGGGAGGAGGCTGGCCCCGAGCGCCGCCGCTC
This sequence comes from Isosphaeraceae bacterium, assembly GCA_050249155.1. Classification (GTDB taxonomy): domain Bacteria; phylum Planctomycetota; class Planctomycetia; order Isosphaerales; family Isosphaeraceae; genus JBFWRA01. The sequence goes on from JBFWRA010000816.1 coordinate 2,089, forward strand.
CACCCGCGAGTAGGCTCAGGAAAACGAGGTCGCGTGTGCCCACGGTCCAGTCGACTCCCGAAAGAACAGGAACCCGAATTCTCTCGAACAACCTTACCTTCTCAAGGGGGGCGGGGTTTCACGACGGGCCGACTCTCCCTCGATCGTCGGGTTCGGCGAGCGATTGAAACATGAGGCGCGGTCGGGGTGTAATCCTGAATATGAGCATTCCCACTCTCGCGCCAGAACCGACCACCTGGACGAATCCCGAGATGCACGCATCTCGTCCCGCCGTCTCCTGGCGGCGGAAGGTCGCGCGGGGGATCACGGCGGTGGTTCGATGGCTTGGTCGGGGGATCGCCTCGGTCTCCGACTGGGTCTTCGGGGCGATCGCGCTGACGATTGGGCTGGCGGTCCTGGCCGCCACTCCCGTCGCTCAGCTACTATGTTTGGGTTACCTGCTGGAGGCGAGCGGACGAGTCGCGCGCACGGGACGCCTCCGCGACGGCTTGATCGGCGTTCGCAAGGCCTCCAGGCTGGGAAGCGTGGTGGTGGGCGTGTCCCTCCTCCTCATCCCGCTGTGGGTCATGTCGGCGACGGCCACCTCGGCCGAGATCATTGATCCCGGGGGCGTCGCGTCCCGTCGTTGGCGTGTGGCGATGACGATCGCCACGACCCTGACGGCGCTTCAGATCGTGGCGGCCTGCGCCCGGGGGGGGCGTATCCGCCACTTCTTCCTCCCCTTCGGAAACCCGTTCTGGATCGCCGGAAGGATCAGGCGGGGGGGTGCGTATGGGGCCGCCCGCGACTCCGTCCTCGATTTCGTGGCCTCGCTTCGACTTGGTCACTACGCGAGGCTGGGTCTTCTCGGTTTTCTCGGAACCGCGCTCTGGTTGGTCGTACCCGTCACGCTCATGGCGGCGGGACGGAACGTGCCGATCCTGGGTTTTCTCGGGGCGATCCTGCTCGGGGTCGTGGTGATGCCGCTCCCGTTCCTGCAAACGCGGTTCGCCGCCGAGGGTCGAATTCGGGCGTTTTTGTCGTTGAAGCGGATCAGAAGGCGCTACGTCCGGGCACCCTGGGCGTTCGTCGTCGCGCTTCTGATCACATTGGTTTTCGCGATCCCGATGTACTTGCTCAAGATAGAGATCATCCCCAGAGAAACCTTCTGGCTCCCGAGCGTGGTCTTTCTGGCCTTCATCTTTCCCGCGCGACACCACA
>JBFWRA010000817.1:0-3287 GCA_050249155.1 Isosphaeraceae bacterium
CGCAGCGCGTCGCCCCGCTCCACCGAGCCGTGCTGGAGGGAATCACCGATCAGCAGCAGGCGGGCCCCCTTCCGCTCGGCCAGGGCGCAGACGCGGGCCATGTCGCGGGAGGAGAGCAGGCCGGCCTCGTCGACCGCGATCAGGCTCCGCCGGTGGACCGCGTCCTGGAGCGAGGAGCTGGCCAGGAGCTTCTGCACCGTCTCGGCCTGGCCGAACCCGTCGCGGCGGAGGACGTCGCGGGCGTTGTTGGAGGGGGCGAAGGTCAGGAACTCATAGCCGCCCTCCCGCACGTGCTTCTGGATCTCGCGGAGGGTGGTGGTCTTGCCCGTCCCGGCCTTGCCCACGAGGAGCTGGACGCGGTCGGAGCCCTGGACGAGGTCGCGCACGGCCTTCTTCTGCTCGCCGCTCAGCTCGGCGGCCTTGCCGTCGGCCTCGATTGGCGCATCGTCGAGCCGGCCCCGCTGGAAGGGGGTGCGGGAGGAGAGCCCGTCGCGGGCGAAGGCGATCATCCGCTGCTCCTCGTCGAACACCTCGCGGGTGGAGAGCCAGCGTTCCCCCTTGACCGTACCGTGGAGGAAGTCCGCGCGTCGGCGCACTTCCTCCGCCAGCCCGTCGGGCGTGACGGCGGGGTTGGCGACGGCGTGCCGCAGGCCCTCCGCGAGCAGGGCCTTCTCGGAGACGGCGCTCCTGCGCTCGAAGAGATGGTCCCGGGCGTAGTCGATCGCCTGGGCGGCCGTGGGGCCTTCCGGTGCCGCCGCCTTGCCCTTGCGCGCGCGGGCGGCCACCGCCTCGAGGTCGCGGCCTTCGTCGGGATCGAGGCGGCCGATCCAGTACGACCGCAGCTCGTCGCGGGTGAGGTCCTTCTCCTTCCCGCCGCGGGTCTTCGCCCCCAGCTTGTCTTTCTCTTTGGCGTCGGTGATCCCCTTGCGCCGTGCCTCGTCCTCGACCTCCCTGGCGCGTCGGGAGAACTTGTCGATGGTGGCCCGCTGGACGCCCTCGATCTCGAAGGCGTCGTCGGTCTTCACGACGGCGTAACCCAGCCCCTGGAGGCGGGAGGCGAGCCGTTTCTGGAACGCGGCCTGGTGGTAGGGCCGGTCGATGTGCAGGTCGTGGAACTCGGGGGCGTACCAGCGGCCGCGTCGTTCGTCATGCGTCGCGTTCATCACGAAGACGTGCATGTGGAGGTGGGGATCAGGACGTGAGTCCTCCTTGGCGGGTCTCGACGTGAAATGCGTGAACTCGGCCGCGACCATCGAGCCCGTCTTGACCTTGCGGCTCTTGCCGCCCGACTGGTCGCGGGTGGCCATGTCCTTCTCGATCTCGGTCATGGTGTCGCGGACCGATTGCTCGAAGGCGAGGCGGATGCGCTCGTCGCGGGAGAGCTCGTAGAAGAGGGAGACCGACTTGGGGGCGTGGAAGTTGAAGTCGTAGCCGGGGCGGCGGTCGTCGCGCATCCGTTGCAGGAGGGGCTCCCCGGAGCGGGGGTCCTTGCCCTCCACCAGGGCGTGGAAGGCGTCGCGGTCGACGGGGCCGGCGAGGCCGAGGCGCTCGGCGTCCCTGCCGAACCAGTGGCCCACGATCTCCCGCTCGCCCCGGTCGGCGAAGTAGTAGCCGTCGCCCTTCGCGAGCGCCTCGTCGAAGTAGTGGCGCGCGGCCGTTGCATTCTGGCTCTGGATGATCCGCAGCATGGGGCTGGGCTCCTCCCAATCGGACCTGGCATCCTGCCGAATTCGCGTTCAGACATGTCGCTGAGCAGGGCTCAGCACACGATGGGATTGTATAACATGGATGTTTACAAATCTCAAGATGTGGTGAATTTGCCACTGGCAAAAATACCACATGTGGCGTTTTTCACGATCCGAAGCGGCGGCCCGCGGGGGACTTGGGAGCGGCGAAAGAGACGGCGACGCGGCGTCCGATGAACCGATTGCCGGGGAGATGGACACCTGGTCCGAGGTCGGTCGCGGAGGGGGGATGGGATCGGCGGCGCTGGACTCGAGTCGGGCGCGTTCCCATAATGGCCAAGGAGTGGGACGGCCCCTCGGTCTCTGAAAGGATCAACGCTCATGGATCCTAAATCAGATGAAGCCTCCGGCTCGCCTCGGTTCACGCCGGAAGCCCACCTGTCGTTCCTGGAGGACCAGGCGCGCCGCCATCGACGCGACTTGGACCCCCTATTGTCCAAATCCGAGTTGGTGCAGCGAACCGTGACCGCGGCCTGGGAACGACGAGAACAGTTCCGGGGAACGAGCGTGCCCGAATACGAGGCGTGGCTTCGCAAGATCATGCGCAACCAAGTGCGGAAGCATCGTCGGGCGATGAACGCGGGCCGGCGGCAGGAGTGGCGCAAGCGGTCCCTCGATGCGATCGACGGGGACGGAACGAGGTCGGACCTCCCGGAAGCTTGGCTCGCGCTGGTCGAATCGTCGGTTGGCCGTCGGGTCGCCCGCGAGCTGGATCGAGAGACCGCCATGCGGCTCGTGGAGGCGGCCATGGGGCGGCTCGACGCCATCGAACGCGAGGTCCTGACCTTGTGCTTTCTCAAGGGCTGGACCCAGGAGGCCGTGGGGCACCACCTCGCGATCTCGCGGGACGCCGTCGCCCGCCGGATTCGTCAGGCGTTGAAAAAGGTTCGCGCGGAACTGAGCCCCATGGGTGAGTCATGTTCGGGGACGACGCCGACTTCGCGGCCCGAAGTCGACTGAACGCCGACGAGGCGACGGACGACGAGACGCTCGATCGCATCGTGGCGGAGTACCTCGGCGCCGTCGAGGGGGGCCGCGAACCCGATCGCGAGCGACTTTTGCGCGACCACCCGGACCAGGCGGCCGCGCTGTCGTCTTTCTTCGCCGGCTATGACGCCATGCGCCGCCTCGCGATCGCGGCGACCGGTGACGAGTGCGAGCCGACGCTTCCCCGGGACGCGGTCGCCGAGACCCGCTACGAGGCGGTGAGGTTTCATGACGAGGGGGGAGTGGGTCAGATCTTCCTGGCGTACGACGCGAGGCTTCGACGGCCCGTCGCGCTCAAAACGGTCCGGCGGGAGTACCAGGGCTCCGACGACCATGAGGCCCGGTTTCTCCGCGAGGCCGAGATCACGGGGGCGCTGGCCCACCCCGGCGTGGTCCCGATTTACGGGATCGGCAGGGACGAGCGGGGCCGCCTGTTCTACGCGATGCCGCTGATCGCCGGGGGGAGCCTGGCGCGAGCGATCGTGTCCTTCCACGAGGCGGACGAGGCCGGCGAGGATCCGGGCGCGCGCCGGCTGCGATTCCGAGAGCTCCTGG
>JBFWRA010000818.1:0-3285 GCA_050249155.1 Isosphaeraceae bacterium
GGTTTACCCAGGCTGGCAGCAAGCCCACGTCCTCGGGGGTGAGCTGCTGGCCATCCCCCGGGGCGCTCCCAATCCTCGGTGCGCGGCGCGTCTGATCGACCTCCTGCTCTCGACCCGGGCGCAACGGGCGCTCGCCGAAAAGCTCCGCTGGGTACCCGCTCGGGTCGACGCTCACGACGCGCTTCCTCCTGAACTGGCCGCCGCGGTCCGCGCGGCCCTGGCCCGGGCGGTCGTCCGACCGCCGACCACCGATTGGGCGAACCTCGAACGCGGGCTGACCCAGGCGTTCGAGATGCTCATGGGACCCGAGGAACCGCGCCCCGACGCTTTGGTCGCGGTGGTTCGAGGCCCTGGTTGACGAGACGACCCCACCCCGGCTCGTCACTCGCCGCGTCGCAAGATTGAGTATGATATTGAAATATGAAATTTCTTCAAAGATAGAGTCGGACCTCGTCTCCCGCGGTTTCCACGCGGTACGTTCCCACCGGTGCCTGGGCTGGACCGGCCTTGACCGAGCCGTCGCGGACCTCGAACTGCGAGCCGTGCCAGGGGCACTGGACCGTCCCTTGGACCAGGACGCCCCCGGCGAGGGAGCCGCCCGAATGCGTGCAGCGGTCGTCGAAGGCGGCGTATCCGTCGACGGTCCTCGCCAGGACGATCCGCCGACCGTCGATCCGCAGGAGTTTCATCTGATCGACGTCCAGGTCCCCCACTCGGGCGACGACGATCGGTCCGCCGGCGCGCGCCTCGACGGTCTCCACCTGGTATCGGCCGGCTCCGGCGTAGCGGTGGTCGACGCCGATCTGGTTCCGGTACGCCAGCGTGCCCCCCATCCAGCCTCCCCAGGTGACCAGGGCGACCCCGGCCGTTTCGAGCAGGAGGGTGCCGTCACCGGGTCGCAACGTATCCCCGTCTCGGAACAGCCAACCGGCCGCGACGGCGCCCAGCACCCCCACGTTGACGAGCATGTGCCAGGTGGCCCGAGACTTCGCCGAACTATTCGGCGGCACGACGAAGAGGTAGTCGATCAATCCAGGCACCGCCGCGGCCAGTCCCGTGACGACCGCGGCGACGCTGAGATACGCGCCGGTGGTCCAGCCAGAGCGCCAGTCCAGGAAGCGGCCCGCGGCGTCAAACGCCAACGCTCCGGTCACGAACGCGATCGGGAACCCCACCAGCATTGGGTGGATCGGGTGGCCCTTGAAGTGCGCCATGCTTCTCATGTGAAGTTCTCCGGTCCAGCGGGCCAATCGATTTGTGTCGATCCGTCGCCAGGGGTGAGCCGATCCCACCCGTCGTACGACCGTGTCCGCAGATCTCGTGCCGATCCCACGCCCAAGCCGGGAGCGGCCGCGGATCGCTGGACTTCCAGCGTGTCGAGCCGGACGCGCGGTCGAGAGGTTCGGGCGATTCGAGGCGACGGTTCGCCCCTGGCTCGTTCGTGTTCCCTTCGCGTCTTGATGAGATTCACAACGACACGCTTTACGTGAATCCATCCACGTGAACGCGGCGCCCAGGCGCGCGCGGATTTCTCCTCACCTCGATCTTGGAGTCGACTCCATGACATATGAATTCACGAAGCGACTAAGAACGATGACCGCCCTCTTTCTTTCGCTCGTCGCGGTCCGCGCCTCGACCCTGGTCCAGGCGCAGGAGGCCGGGCCGTCCCGGCAGGCCGTGGCGGTCGCCCCGGCCGATCGGGCCTACGTCGAATGGCTGGAGGGGCGGTCGATGCTCCATCAGGCCGAGGTGGCCGCCAGGGCGGTTTCGGGAAGCTCGACCCAGTGGGGCCGGCCCTACGCCGAGCCCCAGCCCAGGGGGGCGGTGGAGGCGGCCTCGGTCTGGGTGCTCGGCTATCCCGGGTCGGTCGTCACCCGGCCTGGCGCGTCGGTCCTCGCCACCTGGGCGGACCCCGCGCTCTGGAAAGCCCTCCAGGAGATTGGCGTCGACCTGCTGCACACCGGCCCGGTCAAGCGGTCGGGAGGGATCCGGGGCCGCGAGTACACGCCCACGATCGACGGTTGGTTCGATCGGATCTCGCTCGAAGTCGACCCAGCCCTGGGAACCGAGGACGAGTACCGTCGGATGGTGAGCGTGGCCGGCGACCACGGCGGGTCGATCGCCGGCGACCTCGTCCCGCTCCACACGGGGAAGGGGGCCGACTTCCTGCTCGCCCTTCGGGCCTACAAGGACTACCCGGGGATGTACACGATGGTCTCGATTCCCGAGAAGGACTGGGGCCTCCTCCCCGACCTGACCGACGAATGGGCGACCGCGCCCGTCTCCCGGAACGACGTCGAAACTCTGACGGCCAGCGGCTATCTCCCCGGCCTGATCGACTCGGCCGACGCCGTGCCGAACGCGAAGGAACTCAGCGGTTGGGACGCCACCGGCCCGGTCATGGGCGTTGACGGCAAGGTTCGCAGGTGGGTCTATCTGCACTACTTCAAACCTGGCCAGCCGACCCTCAACTGGCTCGATCCGTCGATGGCCGGGCCGAGGGCCATCGCCGGCGACGTCGTCAAGACCGTCCACGACCTGAAGGCCAGGGTCGTCCGGCTCGACGCCGTCCCGTTCCTGGGGATCGAGCCCAGGCCAGGGACTTCCAGGGCCTGGGGATATCAGCATCCGCTCTCGGTCAACGGGACGGACCAGCTCGCGTTCCTGACTCGCAAGCTCGGCGGCTTCAGCTTCCAGGAGCTCAACGTTCCGCTCTCTCAGTTGACGGACTTCACCAGGAACGGGCCCGACCTTTCCTACGACTTCATCACCAGGACCCAGTGCCTGCACGCGGCCCTGACCGGAGACGCGGGTCCCTTGCGGTTGGCGTTCGACCACCTTCTGAAGTCGGGCGTTGAGGCGGTTTCCCTGGTCCACGACCTTCAGAACCACGACGAATTCACCTATCAACTGGTTGAGCTGGATTTCCGGGGGGATGACACGGTCGAGGTGAACGGCAAGGAAGTCCTCGGGCGCGTTCTTCGAGAACGGATTCTCCGCGAAATGCGCGAGAAAGCGGCCGGCGAGTCCGCGCCTTACAACCTGCTTTACCGCGCGCAAAAGGATGGGATCGCCACGACCACGGCCGGCTTCCTCGCCGCGGGCCTGGGCGTTGGAGACCCCTATCACGCCTCGCCGGAGCTGGTGGAACGGATTCGACGGGCGCATCTGCTGCTCGCGCACGCCAACGCGATGCAGCCTGGCGTGTTCAGCCTGTCGGGGTGGGACCTCGTCGGCGCGCTGCCACTGCCCGCGGAATCGGTGGCCGACCGCATGGACGACGGC
>JBFWRA010000819.1:0-3275 GCA_050249155.1 Isosphaeraceae bacterium
AAGTTGTCCGAGTCCGACAAGTCGGCCGTCCAGTCGGCGATCGAGAAAGTGCGGGAGGCCGTCAAGGGGGACGACCCCTCGGTGATCAACCGCGCCTTCGACGACCTTCAGCGGGCCAGTCAGGCGATGGCGGAACACCTTTACACCGCCAGCGCCGGGCCAGGCGCGACGGGCCCTGGAGCCGCCGACCAGGCTGGCGACCCCTCCGCCAACGGAGGCGCTGGCGAGCCCAAGGCCGATGACGTCATCGACGTCGAATTTGAAGAGAAGAAGTGACGTGACGGTCTCGTCGAGGGGGTCGGCGACGACCCCCTCGCAATGGTCTTTGTCTTCACGCATCACCACGCCAGACGGTCGGCGACGCTGACCGATGGGCGCGTCCCCGGCCGGGTCGCCCGGTCCCTGGAGCCGCCGTCATGTCTCTCGAAAGTGCGCGAACCGCTTACCCGATCCTCGTCAGCCTCGCGGCCGAGCTTTCCGCCGCGGCCCGTGAGCGGCGCGCCCGCTGGGAGTCCTACGACGATCTTTGCCAGCGCTGCAAGGAAGTCGGGATCAAGGAAACGCCCCGCACCATCAGTACCCGATTGCTCAAGCCGATCCAGGCCGCGTGCCTGGAGCGGGATCTCCCCGACCTGAGCGCCATCATCATCCAGAAGCCGAAGGCCAGAAGCGACTTCGGCAACCTTCTGCGACCCTCCGACGGTTGGTGGGAGCCCTACGTGACCCGAGGTGACACCACCGTCGGGGACGTGGGTTTCTGGTTCAAGGTGTATCAGATCGCGCGTGATTACGACGAGTGGCCGGAAGAACCCTTCTTCTGAAGGCTTCGCGCGTCGCGTTCGCCCGCCCCTCCGGTCCCCGCGATTCCCACCGATGACTCGTCTCATCGGGCCGACCCCCCACGTACCGCGCGTGGGGACTTTGACATGTCCGAAATCCAGCGACGTCGTTCCGAACAACCCGACGCCGTTCCTCGTATTCGCGTTGAGACGCCACTCGGGCGTTAGCCTCGGGGAAAGATATGAGGGGAGGTGACTCATGGCGTTCCGTTTCGATCAATTGACGCTGAAAAGTCAGGAGGCCGTTCAGGCCGCCCAGAGGATCGCCCAGGAACGAGGCCACCAGCGCCTGGAACCCATGCACCTCCTGGCCGCGCTTCTCGAGCCCGATCAGACTGTGATCCGCGCCCTGCTCAGCCAGCTGGGCGTCAACCCCGCCCAGCTTGGCAAGGCGGTCGAGGAAGGGCTCAACGCGCTGCCCAGAGTCTCGGGGGCCGAGGCCACGTTGGGACCAGACCTCTCCCGGGTCCTGGAGGAGGCGCGGAACGAAGCCAACCGCATGAAGGACCAGTACGTCTCGGTCGAGCATCTGCTGCTCGGTCTGCTGAAGGTCAAGGGTCGCGCCCAGTCGCTCGTCGAAGCGCTCGGGATTCACGAGAGGGACCTGCTTCAGGCCCTGCAAAAGGTTCGGGGCGGGCAGAGCGTCACCGACCAGAACCCTGACGACAAGTACCAGGCGCTTGAGAAGTACGGCCGAGACCTCGTCGCCCTGGCCAGGCAGGGGAAGATGGACCCGGTCATCGGCAGGGATTCGGAGATCCGCAGGGTCGTCCAGGTGCTCAGCCGTCGAACCAAGAACAACCCCGTCCTGATCGGTGAGCCAGGCGTGGGTAAGACCGCGATCGTGGAGGGGCTCGCGCAACGGATCGTCTCGGGAGACGTCCCCGAGAGCCTTCAGAATCGCAAGGTCATCGCCCTGGACATGGGAGCGCTCGTCGCCGGGACCAAGTTCCGCGGCGAGTTCGAGGATCGCCTGAAAGCCGTCCTGAAGGAGGTCACCAGCTCGGAAGGGAAGATCATCCTCTTCATCGACGAGCTGCACACCGTCGTCGGAGCGGGGAAGGCCGAGGGGTCGATGGACGCCGCCAACCTGCTCAAGCCGGCCCTGGCCAGGGGGGAGCTGCGGACCATTGGCGCGACGACGCTCGATGAGTACCGCGAGAACATCGAGAAGGACGCCGCGCTGGAACGCCGGTTCCAGCCCGTCCACGTCGGCGAACCGTCCATCGATGACACGATCGCGATCCTTCGAGGGCTGAAGGAACGCTATCAGGTTCACCACCGGGTCACGATCAAGGACTCGGCGCTGGTGGCCGCGTCGAAGCTCTCGTCGCGGTACATCACCGACAGGTTCCTTCCGGACAAGGCCATCGACCTGGTCGACGAGGCGGCCAGCCGGATCGCGATGGAGAACCAGTCGGTGCCGACGGAGATCGACGTGGTCCGGCGCCGCGTCGATCAGCTCAAGCTGGCGGAACGCATGCTCGTATCCGAAACCGAGGAACACGCGCTCGAACGGCTGGCCGAGGTTCGTGAGGAAATCGAGGAACTGGAGAAGCAGAACCAGGACCTGACGCGCCAGTGGGAACTGGAGAAGTCGGGAATGGGCAACCTCCAGGACCTTCAGACCAGGCTCGCCAACCTCAACACGCGTCTCAAGCAGATCGAGGATGAGATCCGGATCTCCCACGCGCGCGGCGAGCAGCCCCACAAACTCTACGAGGAAGGGGGCAAGCTCCTCGCCGAGCAGAAGGAACTCTCCGCGCGGGTTTCCAGGGCCGAGGCGCAAGGGGACGGAGCGCCCAGGGACGGCAAACGGCTCCTGAAAAAGGAAGTCGACGCCGAGGAGATCGCCGAGGTCGTCAGCCAGTGGACGGGTATCCCGGTCGCCAAGATGCTGACCACCGAACGTGAGAAGATCATCCACCTGGAGGATCAGATCCACCTGCGGATGGTCAACCAGGACGCCGCCGTGAAGGCGGTCTCCGACGCCGTTCGACGCAGTCGCGCGGGCTTGCAAGACCCGAACCGACCGATTGGCTCGTTCCTCTTCCTCGGCCCGACCGGCGTCGGCAAGACGGAACTGGCCAAGGCCCTGGCCGAATTCCTCTTCGACAGCGAAACGGCGATGGTCAGGCTCGACATGAGCGAGTTCGGCGAGCGCCACAACGTCGCCCGACTGATCGGGGCCCCTCCGGGCTACGTCGGTTACGAGGAGGGAGGCCGGCTCACCGAGGCGGTCCGACGCCGTCCCTACTCGGTGGTCTTGCTCGACGAGATCGAGAAGGCGCATCGAGACGTGTTCAACGTCTTGCTCCAGGTGCTTGACGACGGTCGACTGACTGACGGCCAGGGCCGGACCGTGGACTTCCGAAACACGGTCATCATCATGACCTCGAATCTTGGCAGCCACGTCATCGCGGAACTCGCCCCCTC
>JBFWRA010000820.1:0-3263 GCA_050249155.1 Isosphaeraceae bacterium
TCTGGCCCCCCTTGGTGTTGATCTCGATCTGGGTGACGTTGTCGAGCTGGTACTCGATCGGGTCCTCGACGGTGATGATGTTCTTCTGGTAGCGGTCGATTTCGCGGATGCCGGCGTAGAGGGTCGTCGACTTGCCGGAGCCGGTCGGCCCGCAGCAGAGGAACATGCCGTGGGGCTGGGCGATGATGCTTCGGATCTCGGCGATGAGCTTGGGGCGCATCCCCGAATCGTCGAGCCGGGAGACTCCCGCGGCGCTATCGAGGATTCGCATCACCAGCTTCTCGCCCCCCTTGGAGCCCGAGGTGGCGACGCGGAATTCGAGTTCGCGACCTTCGAGCTTCGCGCCGAAGGAGCCGTCCTGGGGTTTGCGCTTCTCGGAGATGTCCAGCGCCGAGAGCACCTTGAAGACGTTCACGACGGCGTCGCCGGTCGGCCGGTCGAATGGTTCGGCGGCGTGGAGCATGCCGTCGATTCGGTAGCGGACCGAGAGTTGATCGGCGGTGGGTTCCAGGTGGATGTCGGTCGATCGCCGCAGGACGGCGTCGTAAACCAGTTCCTTGGCGGCCATGTACGACCGGGACTCCTCGGCCCTGGCCACGCGGTCGGGGTCTTCCTTCAAGGCCCCCTGGCTCTTGCCGATGAACTGAATGGGGGGACCGGAGCGGTCGATGCCCGTCTGGTTTCGGTTGAAGATCGGTCGGACGCCCATCTTGGCCAGGAGGTTGTTGGTGACTTCTCCGAGGTGATAGGCGGTGAGGACTTTTTGGTCGTCGGGCACGGTCTGGTTGCGGACGAAGCAGTACGTGAACAGCGGCACGAGGTAGAGCAACAGGAGCATCGTGACGCCAAGCGGGAAGATCGGGATCGCCCAGAGCAGGACGAATCCCAGCACGCCGGTCAGCAGAAGGACGCTGTTCCAGAGCTCGAACTTGACGTTGTTGAGTTCCCTCATGTCGTCCTCGGCCCAGTGGGTCGTCTTGACCCAGAGGAGGTAGAGTCCGAGGACCGGAAGAAACTTCAGGAGGTTGAGATAGAGTCCGGGCCCTCGCTGGATGGAGGCGGACTGGGCGATGAGGACGCCGAGCGGCTCGGCGGCGTCGGCCCCGCTGGCGGCGCCGAGGGTCACTAGGGCGAACGTCGCGAGGGCGAGGCGCGGACGGATCATCGAAGACCTTTCTTCGCGGTTGAGCGTGGGGCGTCGCGACCGGCTCGGGCGGTTTCCCGGTCGCGGCGACGGGGGCGTCGGCCGCGACCGGGGACGGGCGCGAGGGTCGTTGGCGGTGGCTTAGAGGATACCAGGCTGAGCGATCGTAATCCCTTTGAGGGCCATTTTCAAAGTTTCCACGCTCGGGGCGACTTCGAACGCCGTGGCACGCTCGATTTTCTCCTCGACGCAGAGCCTGCGGAGGCTCTCGGTGAAGTCCTGCATGCCTTCTTCCTTGCCGATTCGGATCGCGTCGCCGAGCTTGGTGTCTTCCTCGTTGAGGATCAGTTTTCGGACGGTCGGGTTGGTCCGCATGATCTCGACGGTCGGCACGCGGGTGATTCCCTTGGCGGCCATTTCCTTGGTCGTCGGCAGCAGTTTTTGCGCGATGACGGCCTTGAGATTGAAGGCCAGGGATTGGCGCAGGGCCGCGTGCATGTCGCGGGGGAAGAGGTCCAGAAGTCTGCTGATCGTGGACGGGGCGCTGGAGGCGTGGATCGTGCCGAAGACGAGGTGGCCGGTTTCCGCGGCGTGCATGGCCGCGCTGAAGGTGTGACGGTCGCGCATCTCGCCCACGAGGATGATGTCGGGGTCTTGTCGGACGGCGTGTTTCAGGGCGATATCCCAGTCGATGACGTCGATGCCGACCTCGCGCTGATTGATGATCGATTTATCATCCTTGAACGTGAATTCGATCGGGTCTTCGATCGTGACGATATGCATCCGCTCGCGCTCGTTGATGTACTGGAGCATCGAGGCGATGGTGGTGGACTTTCCCGAGCCGGTCACGCCGGCCAGCAGGACGATTCCCTGGTCGTACTGGGTGATCTCGGCCATGACTGGCGGCAGCCCGAGCCCTTCGAAGTTGGGGATCGAGGTGTTGACCCGCCGGGCGACCAGGCTGAGCCGACCGCGCTGTCGGAACAGGTTGACCCGGAACCGGGTTTCGTCGTTGCCGTCGAAGATGATGTGCGCGAAGTCGACCCCCCCGGTCTCCTCCAGGGTCTTCTTGTGCATCGGCGTGAGCAGGGGGAACATCAACCGCTCCATATCGTGGGCGGTGAGCACGGGCATTTGCACCTGCCGGAGGACGCCCGCCACGCGCATCGCGGGAGCCAGACCGACCTTCAGGTGAAGGTCGGACCCTTTATGCTTCATCACCATCCGGAAAAGCTTGTTGGCTTCGGGCTCGCTGGGCACGGACTCGAACGTCGCTTCCGTCACGGTGGCCATGGACACTCTCCTGCAAGGCTTCGAAGGGGACGATCTCGGGAACGCGGGAGCGGGACCGCCTCACGTGGGTGAGACGGCCGCGGTGCGAGTCGGTTCAAGCAGCCGGACGGGGACGCCGTGCCGGTCGAGGTAACTTTTGGTTTCGGCGATCGAGAACTCTCGGTAGTGGAAGATGCTGGCCGCCAGCGCGGCGCTGGCCCCTCCCTCGGAGAGGGCGGCGCGGAGGTGTTCAGGGTGTCCCGCTCCACCCGAGGCGACCACGGGGATCTCCACCGCCTCGGAGACGCCGCGGGTCATTGGCAAGTCGTAACCGTCGCGGGTGCCGTCGGCGTCCATGCTGGTCAGGACGATCTCGCCCGCGCCGAGGCGTTGGACCTCTCGGGCCCAGGCGACGGCTTCCAGGCCGGTCGGCACGCGGCCTCCGTTGATGTGAACCTCCCAGACCTCGCGCCCTTCCCGAAGCACGCGCTTGGGGTCGATGTTCACCACCACGCACTGGCTTCCGAAACGTCGGGCGGCTTTCCGAACGAACTCCGGGTCGCGGACGGCCGCCGAATTGATGGATACCTTGTCCGCACCCGCCTTCAACAGCGCCCGGACGTCGTCGAGATTCCGCACGCCGCCGCCGACGGTCAGGGGCATGAAGCAGACCTCGGCCGTTTTCCGCACCACGTCCCAGATGATCTCCCGCCCCTCGTGGCTGGCGGTGATATCCAGGAAGACGAGTTCGTCGGCCCCCTCCGCCTCGTAGCGCGCGGCCACCTCGACGGGATCTCCCGCGTCGCGGAGGTTGACGAAGTTCGTCCCTTTGACCACGCGACCCAGG
>JBFWRA010000821.1:0-3260 GCA_050249155.1 Isosphaeraceae bacterium
ACTCAGCGCCGCGGAGGCCGTCGAGGCCGCCTACGCTGGACCCCTGGCCCAGGTCGCCTCGCAGCTCGTCCGGGGACTCCCCGTGCTGGTCGAGTGCGACAAGGAACTGACTCCGTTCGCCTTCGCCGCCCTTCGGGGCCGGCTCAAGCCCCGGGGCCTGCAATGCCTCTACCTCGACGGTCGGCCCCGACAGGGAGACTCGACCGACCCGATGGCCGCCTCCAGCGGATTCGTCGGCGGGATGCTCGGTCAGCTTCGCGACGCGGTCCGCGGGGCCGTCGAACGCCGGGTGGTGGTCCTGCCCCACCTCGACCTGCTCACCACCAGCCAGGGGGGGCTCACCGCCGAGGCCCGCGAGGTCATCCCCCTGCTCTACGAGAACCCCGAGCTAGTCTGGCTCGGATTCAAGGACCCGTCCTTCCCACTCCCCAGGGTGATCGAGAACCTCTTCCCCCACCGGGCGAGCCTGCTGGGCGTCCCACGCGCGGCCCTGGGGAGCCTGGTCACCCAGCGCGAGGCCCGCAAGTTCGGCCGCTCCTTTCGCGTTTGGTCGCTTTACAAGTACGTCTCGGGCGTCAACGCGGTCCGGCTTCGCCGACTCCTCTCCACCCTGGAGGGAGAGGACTACCCCGCCGATCCGAAGCACGCCTACCGCCAGCTTCGCCAGGCCACCCTGGTCGGCACGCTGGAGCTACCCGAGACCGATCTGGATCGGGATATTGGTGGATATGATCGCGTGAAAAAGCGTCTGCGCGCGGAAATCCTCGACGTGATGGCCCGCAAGGAACGCACCGGCGACGCGGCCGAGGCCGCCCGGTTGGAATCGCTGATTCCCCGGGGGATGATCTTCTGGGGGCCGCCAGGGACGGGCAAGACCCTCTTCGCCAAGGCGATGGCCGCGGCGCTGGGGGCCGCCGTCACGATCGTCTCGGGCCCCGAGCTCAAGAGCAAGTGGGTCGGCGAATCCGAGGAGAACCTCCGGCAGATCTTCCGGAGGGCCAGGCAGTCGGCCCCCGCGGTGATCGTCTTCGACGAGCTGGACTCGTTCGCCTCGGCCCGGGGGATGTACTCGGGGTCCGGGGTCGAGCATTCGATGGTCAACCAGCTCTTGACCGAGATGGACGGGTTCCATCGCGAGGAGATGGTCTTCGTGGTCGGCACGACGAACTTCGTCGAGGCGCTGGACCCGGCCCTGCTCCGCCCCGGTCGGTTTGAGTTCCCGCTTCACATCCCCTACCCCGACGCCGACGACCGCCGGGCGATCCTGACGGTCTACGACAAGTCGATGCGACTGGAGATGTCTCCCGAGGCGCTGGCCTTCGCCGTTCGGCAGACCGCCGGGCAAGTCGAAGGGGCCGCGCCGGGAACCCGGTTCAGCGGCGACCACCTCAACGCCCTCTGCCGGGCCGCGGCTCGGATTCGACTGCGCGACGACCTCACCGGCCCGACCGACCCGGACTTGATCGACCGCGCGATGACCGAATGGTCGGAACGTCCCCGGATGACCTCCGCCGAGGAACGCACCGTGGCGACCCACGAGGCCGGGCACGCCGTCTGCTCGCTCCACTGCGAACACGCCGCCCCGATCGACCGGATCTCGATCCGAGGGGACGCCGCCGGGGCGCTTGGCTTCGTTCGTTACCAGGACAAGGCCCACCGTTACGTCGTCACTCGTGGCGAGTTGCTCGACGACCTTTGCGTGCTGATGGGAGGGCGGGAGGCCGAGGCGCTGCTGCTGGACGACCTGTCCATCGGCTCGGTCGAGGACCTCCGCAGGGCGACCGCGATCGCCAGGGCGCTGGTCGAGGAATTCGGCATGGGGGGAGACGACGTCGGCGTCCGCCGGTTCGCCGCCGAGGACAAGGAACAACCGCTGCCCCCGTCGCGCCTGGAGGCGATCGACCGAAGAGTCGGCGAGATTCTCGACGAGGCCCGACGCCGGGCCGCCACGATCCTGACTGAGCGACGCGCCTCGGTCGAAGCGTTGCGCGACCTGCTCCTGGAAAAGAAGGTGATCGACTCTGGCACCCTGGCCTCCCTCACGTCGAGGAACGGCCTGGAAGCACGACTCTGAACGCGTCGAACCACGGGGGCCGAACCCGTCGAGGCGTTCCTCCCGCGCGACCAACGAACCCTGAGGAAGGACCGACCCGATGGCCGAGATGACCATCCGACTTCGCACCGACCCAGCCACTGGCAAGAAGGACGTCCTCGTCGACTTGAAGTCCGACGAGGACGCGCTGCCTCACGAGCACGAGGAGCGACACCGAGCGCTCGTGCATCAATTGATCGAGGGAGGTCTTCTGAAAGCGGAGGAACTCGGCAAGATCGTCGTCGAGCGCGATCGACCCGAGGCCGAGCCTTCCCAGCCCACCTCGAGCGCGCCCACCCAGGAGCGGGGGCCTCTTTCCCAGGATCACTAACCCGTCGAGGTTCCCCATCCACGCCCCGAGGTCGACCGAGGGAACAGCCCCTCCCATGCTCCGCTTCCCCAGCCTCGAAGCCCTCACACTGGCCCTCCACTCAGGGATGATCCCCGAGGAGGTCTCGATCGCGCCGGCCGTCGCCGTGTTCGAGCCGGGAGGGGCCGTTCGCGTCGCGCCCTCCCGAGCCTTGACTCGCTCGGCGAAGACCGCGCTGGGCAAGATCGGTGTCGCGGCCTGCGAACCGACGGAGCTTCCCGAACTTCCCCGCGAGCGGCCGCATTGCTGGCCGCAACTGGTCCCGGCCCATCGGGATCGCTCGGCCGAGTCGGTCGGTCCGACGACCCCGGTCCTGTTCGACCTTCCCGGGCGACTCGTCCCCGAGCTCTGCGCGGAGGTCCTTCGCCTGGGTAACGATCGACAGGGGCTGCGTTGGCTCGCCGAGGACGGAGCCGAGTCGACCAGGGCGCTGCTCAGGGTGGTCGGACCGCCCTACTACGCGCTGCTCAGGGCGATCGATCGAGGGGACGAGGACGTCGGCCCTCGGGCGTTCGTCGAGCGCGCTCCGCACGTCTGGGTGGAAATGGGATACGCCCACCCCTGGGCGGCGCGACTTCGGACGCCCCCGGGGAAACTCCTCCTGATCGGTCACCCCAGGCGCTGGGAATTTCTGGAGGAGGGACCGTTTCGCGACCTCTACGAAGTCGCCGAGATCACGTTGCCAGACCCCGTGATCCCGGTTCGCGACGTCGAGCCCACCGAGAAAATCCGAGTGGTCCCCCGGTTGGCGCGCGGCGGCGCACCGGACCCCGCGGACCTCTGGGTGATCGACGGACA
>JBFWRA010000822.1:0-3256 GCA_050249155.1 Isosphaeraceae bacterium
GTAGGGGGGTGCCCGGGGGTGGGGGCCCCCGACCCCTGGGGGTTGCGCGGGGGCCCCGGGCTGGGGTTCGGAGCCCCGAACCCCGTGGCACGCTCGGCTCGCTCCACCAATCGCGAAGTGATTCCCGGCTCGATTCTCAGATTCGTGGCGATCGTGTGGTTCGTCACCCTCGGATTCGCCCTGACGGCTCGCGCCGAGGATCAGTCCCCCCACCAGACGACGGGAACGCGTGTCGGCGAGGTGACCGAATCCTCGGCGATCCTCTGGACGAGACTCACGGCCCATCCGAACCGGGTCGTCCAGGACTCCGCGCGGCCGGGCGAGTCCGAGGTCGACCGCCTGGAGGGAGCCTGCCCAGGGGCGGCGGGGCGCGTTCGGGTTCGCCTCGCGACCCGCGCGGACCTCTCCGACGCCGTCGCCACCGAATGGGTCGACGTCGGTCCCGCGAACGACTCGATCCATCAGTTTCCACTAACTGGTTTGAAGCCTTCAACCGTTTACCATTATGAAGTCGAGACGAGCGGCCCCGGCGGCTCTCCTCGGCACGGCGGATTTCAGGGAACCTTTCAGACCGCGGACCCTCCGGAAGCCCGGACCGACCTTCGGTTCTGCGTGATGACCTGCCAGGGCTACCACGACCGGGGCCACCCCGACGGTCACGCGATCTACCCGGCGATGCGGGCGCTCAAGCCTCGTTTCGTCGCGCTCACGGGGGACCTCGTCTACTACGACAACGACGAACCCAGGGCCGTCAACGCCAGGCTGGCCCGTTATCACTGGGAAAGGATGTTCAGCCTTCCCCGGTTGGTCGAGTTTCAACGCGAGGTCGCGGCCTACTGGCTCAAGGACGACCACGACACGCTGAACAACGACTCGTGGCCGGGAGCCCGGATGGGGGACTTCACCTTCGCGCAAGGACAGGCGATCTTCCGCCAGCAGGCCCCGACCGCCGACGGACCCCCGTACCGCACCTTTCGACACGGTCGCGACCTTCAGATCTGGCTCACCGACGGTCGCGACTTTCGATCCCCGAACCGGATGCCCGACGGCCCCGACAAGACCATCTGGGGGGCCGAGCAGAAGGCCTGGTTTTTCCGGACGATGAAGGCGAGCGACGCGACCTGGAAAGTCCTGATCTCACCCACGCCGCTGGTGGGCCCCGATCGGGTCGGCAAGAACGACAACCACGCCAACGCGGGCTTTCAGAGCGAGGGGGACGAGATCCGCGGTTGGCTTCGCGGGAACGCCCCGGACGACGCCTTCGTCATCTGCGGCGATCGTCACTGGCAATACCACTCCGTCCACCCCCAAACGGGTCTGAACGAGTTCGGCGTCGGTGCGGCGAGCGACGAACACGCCGGTGGAACCCCCGGTGAGAACAAGACCTATCACCGGTTCCATCGTCCCAAAGGAGGCTTTCTCTCGGTCACGGTCCGTCCCGACGGCCCCTCCAGCGTCATCCGCTTCGAGCACCGGGACACGACCGGGAACGTCGTGTATTCCTGGGAACGACGCCGAACGCCGGCGAGCGGTCCCGAGTGAGACCTTCCGACGCGTTGACCCCATGACATGAAGGGAGATCTTCCCATGTTCTGGGCACGAGTCCTGGCGGACGTCCTGGTCGTGTTCCACGCGTGTTACGCGCTCTTCGTCGTGCTCGGCCTCGGGGTGATCCTCGTCGGGGTCGCGCGCGGTTGGGCCTGGGTTCGCAACCCCTGGTTTCGCCTGGCGCATCTCGCGGCGATTGGTTACGTCGTCCTGGAAGAGGTCCTGCGCTGGCCCTGCCCGCTGACGGTCTGGGAGAAGGAACTGCGGAGCCTTGGGGGTGAGCAAGCCTACGCGGCCGATTTCCTCGGCCACTGGGCCCACCGCCTGCTCTTTTTCGACTTCCCGCCGATGGTCTTCACCCTGGCGTATCTCCTCTTCGGGGCCGTGGTGGCGCTGACGTTCCTCCTGGCGCCACCGCGCTGGCCGGGCCGGGCGCGAACCTCGCCGGACCTTGAGCCATCCGGTCCAGGGTGATCGGCGGAGAAACCGGTTGCGATTGGACCGCTCCCGGTGTGCAATGCGAGAGCGCCCCAGACGGCCGTCGCCTCGATCGACCCTTCAGTGAGACCCCGCCATGAGTTCACGTTCGCCATTATGTCGATGGATTTTCGGGACGCCCCTCGTCGCGCTGGCGGCCGCGGCCTTGACTTCAACCGCCATCGCCGAGACCTGTCTGTCGCCTTTCGTCAAGCGGCTCGACCGGCCCGAGAAGTACCTGTACGTCTTCTGTGTCGACGCCGACGCGAAGCAGAACGACTTCGTCGCCGTGGTCGACGTGAACCCGGACAGCCCCACCCACGGCACCATCACCCACACGTTGGACCTGGGCTCCCGCGGGAACGAGACGCACCACTGGGGATACACCGACGACCGGACCCGGATCTGGGCCGGCGGCCTTTTGTCCAGCAGGATCTGGCTGATCGACGTGGCGACCGACCCGGCGCGCCCTCGGGTCGAGAAGGTGCTCGACGACGTGCCGAAAACGACCGGCCTCAGCGCGCCGCACACGTACTACGCGCTGCCTGGCCGGATGCTCCTGAGCTTCCTGGGAGCGGCCGACGGCGGCACTCCGGCGGGCCTGGCGGAGTTCACCAACGACGGCGCGTTCATCCGACGGATCGACCAGCCCAGCGAGGCCGCCTACGGCTACGACGTCGCGGTCAAGCCCGAGCGGAACCGGATGGTCTCCAGCAGCTTCACCCCGCCGCGAAACTACAGGAAGCCCCTGGCCGAGATGGACCTGACCGACTTCGGCAGCCAGATGATCGTCTGGGACTTCAAGAAGCGCCAGCCCTTGCAGGTGGCTAAGGCGGGCCTCGCCCCGCTGGAGGTGCGCTGGAGTCTCAAACCCGAGAATGATTACGGGTTCACGAATTGCGCATTGGATAACTCGCTCTATCTCTTTCGGGGCACGCCCGAGGGTTCCTACGAATTCAAGAAGGTGGCGACCACCGGCGCGCTGCCGGCGGACCTTCGTCAAAGCCCCGACGATCGCTACCTGTTCGTCTCGTGCTTCAACGACAATCGGATCGAACAGTGGGACGTCTCCAACCCCGACCAGCCGACCCTCTTCAGCACCGTCTCCCCCGGCGTGCAGCCCAACATGATGCACGTGACCGGCGACGGCAAGCGGATGTACGTGACCAACTCGCTGTTGAGCACGATGGATCACGCCGGCCGGTTCTGGGTCCGCAGATCGGAAGAGCAC
>JBFWRA010000823.1:0-3256 GCA_050249155.1 Isosphaeraceae bacterium
CCGTCATGGAGGATTTCCGGGTGGACGTGGTGCTCGGCGAGGGGATGTCCGCGCGCACCATCAACCTGCCGCTCAAGAAGTTCACGATCATCGGCGCGACCACCCGGAGCGGAATGCTCTCCGGTCCGCTGCGCGATCGTTTCCACATGCACGAGCACCTGGAGTTTTACGACGTCGAGGACCTCGCCCGCATCGTGACGGTCAACGCTCGGAAGCTCAAGACCACGATCACTCCCGACGCCGCCTGGGAACTCGCCCAGCGCAGCAGGGGCACGCCGAGGCTCGCCAACGCCAGGCTCCGCTGGGTTCGCGACTACGCGACCGCCAGGGCCGACGGCCAGATCGACCTCGCGATCGCCCGCGACGCCCTCGACATGCAGGAAATCGACCCAGAGGGCATGGATCGACAGGACCGCCGCTACCTGGAGACTCTCATCGCCGTCTTCCAGGGCGGACCGACGGGAATCGAGGCGATCGCCGCCACGATGAACCTGGCGGTCGACACGCTCGACGAGGAGGTCGAACCCTACTTGCTTCGCAGGCATTTCATCGTGCGGACCTCGCGAGGGCGACGGGCGACCCCCGCGGCGTATCGACACCTCGGGCTCCCGGAACCCGCGCCCGACCTCGACGTCACGATCGATTCACTCTTCGATCAACGTCGCCTCTTCGATTGATCCAGTCCCTTCGAGGGGCCGGCTCGCTCGCCAGAGTCGGTCACGGATCGTCTCCCATTCCGGCTCGGCCGGGGGAGGCACCACCACGAGGAAGTCCAACCTCGAGTCCTCCAAATCGTGCAGGACGTCGTAAAGTCGTCGCGCCGCCTCCACTGGTTCCTCCAGGTCGATCCGCCGGTCATGGGACCAGGCAACCGAACCCATCCTCCGACCGACGACGAGGAGTCCTCCGCGACCCCTCAGGGCGACACGCCCCAAATCGGCGGGCTCCACCCAGTAGGTGGGAGTTCTCGGGGCGTAATGAACCCGAGCCTGTCCAGGACTCGCGGGCCGCTCCGCGATCGCGGTCGATCTTCCTGGCGTCGGCTCGTCCCGCGTTCGCAACTCCGACTCGGTGATCGGCCCGACGCGGAGCACCCTGGGAATCTGGCCCGTGAGGTCCACGACCGTCGATTCCAACCCGATGGACGTCGGACCCCCGTCGAGGATCAACTCGACGAGACCATCCAGGTCCTTCCGGACATGTTCGGCGCGGGTCGGCGAGACCCCCGTCGATCGGTTCGCGCTGGGAGCGGCGATCGGCCTCCCCAGCGCCTGAATCAAGGCCAGGGCGATCGGGGACCGGGGCATCCGGAGTCCCACGGTCCGACTCCCCGCCGTCACGACGTCGGGAATCCTGGATGACTTTTCCAGAACGAAGGTGACGGGGCCCGGCCACCAACGGTCCCAGAGTCGGGCGACCTCCGGCGACACGTTGGGATCGGCCAGGCAGGAACGCGCCATGTCGGCCCCGTCGACGTGAACGATCAGGGGGTTCGAGGGAGGTCGCCCCTTGGCCTGGAAGATCCGACCGACCGCCCCCGCGCTGGTGGCGTCGGCCCCCAGTCCGTAGACCGTCTCGGTGGGAAAAGCGACCAGTCCTCCGGCCTCGAGAATCGTCGCGGCCTCCTTGATCGCGGCGGGATCGGGTCGCTCGGGATCGACCACGATCGATCGCGTCTGGATCAAGGAGGACCGCATTGAAGCAATGTTTCGCTTTATTTTATTTATGAGGATGTGAGGATTTTTTTCGAGAGGCCAGGCCGGTCGGCCCCCCCGCGGCCTCGCGTTCGGAGTACGCTGTCGCGATGGCGGCGTACATGGCCTCGCGGCGGTCGTACAGCCGCTTCAGCGGCCGGGGCGGGCGACGCGCCAGCGCGTAGGCCGTCAGAAGTGGCAGCGCGATCGTGCTATCCGTGTAGCAGACCACGGAGTCGGGCAGTTTCTCAGGGTCGACCTTGCCCCAGGTCATCGCCTCGTGCGCCGTCGCGCCGGAGAGCCCGCCCGTGTCGGGCCGGGCGTCGGTGACCTGAAGGAAGTAGTCGTGGCCACTTTCCTCCAACCCGAGCACCTCCTGAATCTGTGGCTCGGTCTGAAGAATGAAATTCTTCGGACTTCCGCCGCCGAGGATCAGAACGCCGGAGCTTCCGCCGGATCGCTTGGCCTCGTACACGATGGCGGCGGTCTCGTTCACGTCCCGAAGCGAATCGATCTGGAGTTGACCCCCGGCGAGGCTCGCCGCGGCGAGGTTCATCCCGATCGAGCTATCGCCGGGGCTCGAGGTGTAAACAGGAACGCCCGCGTCATAGGCGGCGGCCAGAAAGCTCTGGTCGGGCCTGGCACCCAACGCCCCCGCCCTGGCGTGGAGGTACTTGCCCACGAGGTGATGAAATTCGGCGGTTCCCATCGACCTGGCGAACGCCTTGTCCTGGATCAACTCGCGATAGAACGCGTCCGTGTCGAGCAGAGTCTTGTATTCAAAGACGATATCGTAGATCCGGATGATATCGTGCTGGCGAAGTTCGAAGTCGTTGAGCCCCGGGTGGCTCTGGTGCAACGGGAGGTCGAGCGCGTAGTGCGTGTCGTGGTAGAGGTTCGCCCCGGTCGAGACGACCCAGTCGACGAAGCCCGCCTTGACGAGGGGGATCAGGCAGCTCATGCCCAGCCCGGCCGGCGTCAGCGCGCCGGAGATCGTGAGACCGACGGTGCAATCCGGTTCGAGCAGCTTCCTGGTGAAGACCTGACAGACTTCGCGGAGCCGACCTCCGTTGTAACTCAGGAACGCCTGATCGACGAGGTCGGCGGCCGACTCGCCCCCAGTCACGGGAGGGGGGGCGATCCTGTGCTTGCTGACCTGCTTCAAGTAATCCACGAAGGCGGGCTCCCGGGCGCTCGTCGAAGGCGAGGGGGTGGGATCGGTCGTTCAGGGTAGCAGGATCGCGGCGGCGACGACGGTCGACCAGAGGCCATCCTTGTGACCGATGGCCGACGCGGTCACTTCCTTGGTCTTGTAGATCACGTCGGCGATCCGCCAGATCTCCCGCTTCTCGTCCCAGGAGCTATCCGGGTTGAACTCGACCCCCAGGACGGTGGCGAGCATTTCCGCGGCGAGGTCTTCCGCGTAATCGGCGGCGGCCTTGGCGGTCTGCCCGTAGGAGTGATGTTCGGAGAGATAGCCGAACGTGGCCCGATCCCGGGGAATCGCGACGCCGACGCTGGCGGCGATCAGCCGGTTGGGCTCGGCGGTCGCGCTCTCGCTC
>JBFWRA010000824.1:0-3249 GCA_050249155.1 Isosphaeraceae bacterium
CGCGAGGCGATCCGGTACGCGGGCATGCTGGCCGGGGACGCCGTGGTCACGTTCGACCCGGCGCTCTCGGGCCGCTTGGTCCTCGGGCCACTCAGTCAAATCGTCGTCGACGAACGCCTGGGCACGGTCACGATCGACGGCGGCGGCGTGATCACGCTGGACGCACAGGGCCGCGGCCGCGCGCTGAGCGTGGAAGAGCGGACGACCGCCACGTTGACCCGGCTGACCATCACCGGAGGCCGGAGCCTCGAAGGCGCGGCCATCAAGAACGCTGGGACGCTCACGCTCGACCGTGTCAACCTTCGCGACAACACCACCAATACCGGCCAGGTGACCGACTCCTCCGGCGCGATCCACAATCTAGGGACCCTGACGCTGCGCTCCTCCACGGTCGCCGGCAACACCGGGAGCGGGGGGATCTTCAACGTCGGAACCCTTACCGTGGCAACCTCCCGCTTCCTCGACAACCGATCCGATGCCGGGGGTGGCGGCGCGATCGGCAATGGAGAACGCGGGACGCTCACGGTATCGGATAGCACCTTCGCGCGTAACGCCGCCAACGGCGGCGGCGCGGTCGCCAATCACGGGCGCGCGACCATCGTCCAGTCCACATTCGAAGGGAACTCCGCTGGCCACGCTGGCGCGATCCGCAACGAGGGGACCCTGGCAATCTCCTTCTCGACGATCGTTGGCAACACGGCCGGGATCGGGGGCGGGATCTTCGCGCGCGAAACGGCCTCGGGGATCTATCGCCTCGAACTCGACCATTGCATCCTCGACAACCCGAGCGGGGGGAACCTCGTCGTCGGTCCATCGACCGTGTTCACCTCGCGGGGCCACAACCTGTTCTCCGACGCCCCCTCGGTCGCGCTTGACCCGACCGACCTGATCGACACCGACCCGATGCTGTCCCCCCTGGGTGACCACGGCGGGCCGACGCCGACGCTCGCCCTGCTGCCGGGCAGCCCCGCCATCGACGCGGGGGGCCCCGTCGAGGGCAGGACGACCGATCAGCGCGGGGTGCCCCGGCCGCAAGGAGCGCGGGCGGACATCGGCGCGTTCGAGTCGCGCGGGTTCACCCTCGTCGTCGCGGGGGGGGCGGGGCAGTCGGCCACAGCCAACCAGCCCTTCTCGACGCCACTGACGGTGCGGGTCGTCGGCGCCGACGGCGAGCCGGTCGCCGGGGGCCGCGTCGCGTTCGAGGCACCGGCGTCCGGCCCCTCGGCAGTCCTCGACTCCGCCATCGCGACGATCGGCACCGACGGCCGGGCCGCCGCGGTCGCCGTCGCCAACGGCGTCCTCGGCGCCTACACGGTCAACGCCCGCGTCGATGGCGTCGGGACGGTCGCGTTCGCCTTGGCCAACGTCCCCGCCCCGCCGGCCGCAGAGCCGCCGAGGGTGCTCGGCTGGGGCCGGCAGGGGGTCCACTGGTGGCCGACGACCCTTCGGCTGACGTTCAGCCGACCGCTCGACCCGGCCTCCGCCCAGGACACAGCGAACTACGCGATCGTGCCGGTCGACCACCTCGGGCGTGCCTTGCGCCGGGCCTGGCCGATCGCGGTCGCGAGGGCGAACTACGACCCGGTCACCCTGGCCGTGACGCTCAGCCCGTCGCGCCGGCTCGGGCTACACCTGTCCTACCGCTTGACGGTCTCGGCGACGGCGGCGGGCGGGGTCCGGGGTGCCGACGGCCTCTTCCTCGACGGCCGCGGGGACGGCATGGCGGGGACCGATTACGCGACGGTCCTCCACGGCCTCGGGACAGTCGGGACGCCCCACCCGACGGCCCGTCCCGCGGTGCTCCGGTTCTGGCGGCCGGGCCGGGCCGGCCGTTGACTCCAGCTTCGGGGGTGTGAGAGGCGCGCCTCGCCGGGGACGGCGATCCGGAGGCGGATCGGGCGAGCGGGGAAGTCCCGCCACGCGCAAAATTCAGGTGGTTTGTGGGAATTGGGTAAGCCATGGATTTGGATCATCCACTGATATGGCTTCGCCGTTTTCCCCAAACCCCTGGATTCCATGCGTGTTTCTTTCCTACCCCAACGGAATCGAGCGCGAACTCGACCCCTGTCGGCCGCCGATCAGTGCGTCCCGGGTCTCGGGCGGCGCGGGCCCTTCCTGTTCGACTGGTCAGCCCGTCGAGGAGGTGGCGGTGGACGCCGTTCTCCGTCGCGGGGTTTCCTGACTCTTTTGGTCGAGGTCACGCTCGGCCTCCAGGACCGTCAGCGTCGTCTTCAGGACCGAGTCGGGGTTGAGCGAGACGCTGTCGATGCCCTGTTCGACCAGGAATCGGGCGAACTCGGGATAGTCGCTGGGCGCCTGGCCGCAGATGCCGATCTTGCGCCCCTTCGCCCGCGCCGACCGGATCACCTCGGCGATCATGGTCGTCACGGCCGGGTCGCGTTCGTCGAAGATGTGGGCGACGATCGCCGAGTCGCGATCCACGCCCAGGACGAGCTGGGTCAGGTCGTTGGAGCCGATCGAGAAGCCGTCGAAGACCTCGGCGAAGGCCTCCGCTAGGATGACGTTGCTGGGGATCTCGCACATGACGTAGACCTCCAGCCCGCCCTCTCCGCGCCGAAGCCCGTGGGCCTCCAGCGCGGCCACCACGCGCCGGCCCTCCTCGACGGTCCGACAGAAGGGAACCATCAACTTCAGGTTGGTCAGTCCCATCTCGTCGCGCACCGCCTTCATGGCGCGGCACTCCAGGGCGAAGCCCTCGCGGTAGCGCGGGTCGTCGTAGCGCGAGGCGCCGCGGAATCCGAGCATCGGGTTCTCCTCGGTCGGCTCGAACCCACGTCCGCCGATCAGGTCGGCGTATTCGTTGGTCTTGAAGTCGCTCAGGCGGACGATGACGTCCTTGGGATAAAAGGCCGCGGCGATCATCGCGACGCCCTGGGCCAGCTTGTCGACGAAGAACCTCGGCTTGTCGTCGTAACCAGCCGTGAGCCGGTCGATCTCCGACCGCGCGGCGCGGTCCTCCAACTGGTCGTAGCGCACCAGGGCCATCGGGTGGATCCTGATGGCGTTGGAGATGATGAACTCCATCCGGGCCAGGCCCACGCCGTCGACCGGCAGCGAGGAGAGCCGGAAGGCCTCCTCGGGGGTGGCCACGTTCAGCATGATCTGGGTCCGGGGGCGGGCCGACTCGCCGAGCGACCGCCGCTGGACTTCGACGTCGAGCAGGCCCTCGTAGACGTGGCCGACGTCTCCCTCGGCGCAGGAGACGGTGACCTCCCGACCGTCTCGAAG
>JBFWRA010000825.1:0-3242 GCA_050249155.1 Isosphaeraceae bacterium
TCCTGATCGTCTGGTTCGGCACCGCGCAGCTCGCCCGCGGAGCCTCTCCCGCCCAGGCGATCGAGAGCGTCGCCTTCGTCCTGGCTCTGTTTGGTTGCGTCGTGCTCCATGAACTGGGGCACGCCCTGGCCGCCAGGCGCTACGGCGTGCCGACGGCCGATATCACGCTCCTTCCCATCGGTGGCGTCGCCCGACTTCAGCGCATTCCGGAGAAACCTTCCGAGGAACTGGTCGTCGCGCTGGCCGGTCCCGCGGTGAACGTCTTGATCGTGACGCTGATCTGGCTGTTTGGAGTTCGTCCCGCGACCGATCTGAACGATCCCCGCCACCTCCTGGAGGCTGGATTCTGGCCGAAGCTGTTGGTGGTCAACCTCTTCCTCGCGCTGTTCAACCTCTTGCCGGCGTTTCCGATGGACGGCGGTCGGGTGCTCCGTTCCTTGCTGGCGATGCGACTTCCCTATCCCAGGGCCACCCGGATCGCGGCGTCGGTCGGCCAGTTCATGGCGATCGGGTTCGGGCTCCTCGGGCTCTCGTCCGGCAACTTTCTCTTGCTGTTCATCGCCATGTTCGTCTGGATCGGGGCCGAGGCGGAGGCGATCCAGGTCGAGGAACGCATGGTTTTGAAGGACGTGCCGGTCCGCGACGCGATGCTCACCGAGTACCACGTGCTTGAGCCTGGGGACACGCTGGGCCATGCCGCCGACCTCTTGCTGGCCGGCACCCAGCACGACTTCCCCGTGCTGACTCCCAAGGGGGCTCAGGGCGTGTTGACGCGGAACGAGTTGCTCGCCGGCCTCTCCGACGGCGGCCGCGAGGCCCCCGTGAAGACCTACGCCCGAACCCCGCTGGAGACCGTCGAGGCCGGCAGCCCGCTGGTCCCCGCCGTGGCCAGGCTCCGATCTGGCGGCGTCCCCTGTCTTCAGGTCGTCGAGAACGGCCAGCCGGTCGGCTTGCTCACGCTCGAGAACATCGGCGAATATCTAATGGTCCGCACCGCGCTGGATTCGCTGAACGACCGAGGAGCCCCGACCCGCGTCGCGACGGTCCGCTCCTGAACCAGGATCTCAACCTCGCCGCCCTTCCGCCTTCCGTGTTCCGGTGCCGCGATGAAGCGGTCCGGTCGGTCGCGTTGGAAGGTCCGCGCGCCTTGTGACACCAGGCGTTGATTCGCGTCAACCTCGGGCGCGCCGCACGCAACGCGGGGGCTAGCCTTCCGATGGGCGGGGCGTCGGAACGCCCCGCACGCGAGGGCCGTGTTCGGGCCGCGAGAACGCGAAGGGGGGCGGTGCGATCCGCCCCCGGCGAGTGCGGGACCGCGCCGGTCGCGGGCCGTTCGCCGACCGTTCCGCGAGGGGGGAGTCGCTCGACGTGGACAGGATCTCCAGCGCTTCGTGGAAGCCCCGCACTCACCAGCGCATCCGGAAAGACGAAGGCTGGTTCCGCGCGTTGGCTCCGGTGGACAGCCCGCCCCTGGCGGAGCCCTGCCGGGCCTCGCAAACGCGGATCGGGCGGACCTCGCCGACCAGCCTGGCGGTCCTTCCCCAGAGTTCGAAGGAAAGCGGGACGCTGGCGGCGACCCACGCGGCGCGTGCCGGCCGACAGCTGGGACCTTATCGACTCATCGAGCGGATCGGACGGGGACGGCAGGCGGACGTCTGGCGGGCCAGGCGGTCGGAGCCTCCCGGTGGCGAGGTGGCGCTCAAGGTGCTCGGCGGCCTGGCGGCCTCGCGAGACCCTAGGAAGCTGGCTCAACTTCGCCGCGAGGCGGAGCGCGGCAGCCGGTTGACCAGCCCTTTCCTGCTTCGCACCTACGAGTATGGCGAAGCCGACGGTCTGGCGTTCCTCGCCATGCCCCTGGTGGAAGGCTGCCCGCTGGGCCTGGTCCTGCAACAACGCGCGGCGCTGGGGCGTGGAGGCGTCCCCGTCGCGGGCATCCACCCGCTCGCCGCGGCCGAGCCGGAGGTCTACACGCGCGAGGTCGTCGCCTTGCTGGCGAAAGTCGCTCGCGCCGTGGCCGTGGCGCACGACGGCAAGGTCGTCCACCGCGATATCAAGCCGATGAACATCCTCATCGGTCGCCAACGCGAGCGGGATCACCCCGCCCTGGACGGGTCGGGGGTCTACCTTTGCGACTTTGGCCTGGCCAGGGATCTCGACGTCGCCACCCCTCGACAACTCCGAGACGGCGCGGGCTCTCCCCTGTACATGGCACCCGAGCGGCTCTTGAAGCGGCCGGCCGACGAGGTGCGCTGCGACGTCTACGCGATGGGGGTCACGCTCTTCGAATCCCTGGCCCTGGTCCCGCCATTTGACGTCCCCCCCGAGCTTCCACCGCACCGTTGGGCCGATTTCCTCGCGAACGCGCGTCCCCCGGCCCTTCGGGACCTCGCCCCCTGGGTCTCGCCGATCCTAGAATCGGTCGTCCAGCGCGCGATGGAGCGTGAACCGAGCGGGCGGCACGCGTCGGCCCTTCGGCTGGCCTATGACCTGGAGCGTGTCCTCAGCCGAGAGGCTTGATTCGGCGGAGGGCACTCCCGACCTGGGAATCCGTCATCTGTTCAGGACTGCGCGGACTCCGCCGGCTTGGACGCGTTCCGCTTGCTCGCCTTGGGTCGAGACTTGCCGAACGATTTCTTGAAAATCTTGCCGCGCCGGGTCCGCTTGTCACCTTTGCCCATCGGTCGGATTCCTCACAGGACAGTCTTCGGTGTCGGTTCGGGAAGTCAAGGTCGCTTGGCTCTAGCCGGATCGGTCGCGATCGGCCGGCTCGGGTTGGACTGGGGACGGTTCTCGCCAACGCGCGCGTCTTCGATCAAGGAGCCTGGCGACGAACGCCTCATAGTCCTCGGGATCGCGTCGGCGTTTGGGGTCCCAACGCCGCCCCTTCTCCCCGTTGCAACGCCCATGCGCGATGCCGAGGTTCCTGGGATCGTCGTCTCCTCCGCGCCCCCTGGCCCGGATGTGCTCCAGCGTCGCACCCTGACCCGTACCAACCTCGAAGGCGATCGGGCCGTTACAGATCAGGCACTTGCCGACCCACAGGTCTCCCCTCCTCTGGAAGGTCGCGTCGGTCTCCGCGACACGCGCGAGCTTCTCGGCGTTCGTCATGGACGGAACCCAGGAGGAAGAGTCCGGCGCGCGACGTCCCGGTCGTCGGGTCGAGAACGTCGGACCATCAGACTCTCCCGGCGCTCGCACGTCAACCCCAAGCCAGGAGAATGCGCGCGAGAGCCGCATCTCTG
>JBFWRA010000826.1:0-3241 GCA_050249155.1 Isosphaeraceae bacterium
AAAGTTTGAGAACGGTTTCATCGTCTCGATTCCCCCCTCGCGCTTCAGGCCCTCGCGA
The DNA here is from genome assembly GCA_050249155.1 of Isosphaeraceae bacterium. Classification (GTDB taxonomy): domain Bacteria; phylum Planctomycetota; class Planctomycetia; order Isosphaerales; family Isosphaeraceae; genus JBFWRA01. Next base: position 59 of record JBFWRA010000826.1, read on the forward strand.
AGTCCGTCAAACTCGAACTGGGCTTCCAGGTGGTGCATGCCGGCTCCGAGCATCGACTCGCCATGGAGCCCGACCCACAAGCCGACGGTGTTCGGCCGGGGAAGGTCGGGGAGGGCCTGATGGGCGAAGTCCTCGGTCGCCTCGTCGGGAGCGAGGTCCAGATCCGCGAAGATCACAATGCCCGTGGTGGGATGCTCGAGGATCTGCGCGCCCCATCCCGCGTGCTCCCCGGCGTGGAACCGTTCGCGAAGGAAGAACCCAAGGCGTTCAAAGATGCGAATGACGCGGGGGAAGAAACGTCGGGAGCATCGAAACGTATGGTGGTCGTGGTTGGCCCAGCCAAGCCCGAGCCGGTCCTGCCTGGCCTTCTGAAACCGCGCCGCGGCGTTTCGGGACTGCCAGAAGTCGCGCTCCACTTCAAACACGAGGTGGCAAGCCAGGTCGCGCGACCCGACCATCTCGATGACGCGATCGAGGGTCGCGTCCGTCGCGTCGAAGCCCTCGGCGTCGTCCTCGAAAACCCTGCGCCTTCCTTCCCAGAGTTCCCTGGCGGCGAGGGTGTCGCGCGCCGCGTGCGGGCGTAGCAAGCCCTCGCGAGCGAGCTCGCCAGGGAACGGCTCGAATCCCAGGTAACCCCGCCGTTCCACGGCCGCGAAACTCGTCCGCGCTCCGGGAACACGCCCGATCCGGTAGGGGCCCAGGGGGTAACCCCGGACGTCCAGGCCCAGGTCGTGGGCTCGGGAGAACGCCGCGAGCGATTCCACCTTGATCGCGACCTCGATCACCTCCACTCCCTGTTCGGGCGCGAGGACCACCCGCGGGAACATTCCTCCCTCGTGAGCGTAAACGGCGGCTCCCACCGCGTACACGGTGGGATCGCGAACGTAACCGAGAGCGAGAAGCTCATCCAGAAGTCCTGGCCGTTCCGAGAGGACCAGATGATCCACCCAGTTGGTGAATCGCGTGTCGGTCTCCACGCCCATGCGCCGGGCGAGGGCCGACGCGAAGGCGTTGCCGTCGAGGGCTGAGGCGACCCAGCCCTCGACCCTGGCCTCGGTCGAGGGGAAGCGTTTCCAGTCGAAGAGGTCGGACGTCGGGTTGCCGGAAAGCGTCGTCATGGCTTGATGGGAGAGTTCGAGAGTGCTTCGGGGTGGTCGGTCCACAACCTCCGATTTGAACGGGCTTCACCGTTCCCGACAAGTCGGATACTTCCCCGCGAACGTCCGGAAGCGTATTCTGTGCCGATCGGTCCGTCGGTCACCACGCGAGGAATCGACCTCGCTCTGTGAGAGGATTCGCCGCGATGCGTCGATGGAGTGCGTTACTCTTCACCACGATCCTGGGATGCTGGATCGGTCTGGCGGTCCCCGGGATCGCCCCGGCGTCGTCCACGGTTCAGGAACCGTCCACGACCCTGCGCTGGAAGTTTCGGAAGGGCGAAACGTTTCGATACGAGCTTCGACGGAAAAGCACGATCCAATCGCGGGACGCCTCGAAACCCCTGACCGTCGTGAATGAGGTGGCGGTCACTCTCCTCTGGACGGTGGAGTCGGTCGGCGAGGACGGCTCGGCCGTGCTGAGGCAAACGATCGAGGCGGCGCGGGCCGCGATCGAGGCGGGCAACCTCAACCTTCGGTTCGACTCGAAGAAAGGTTCGGACCAGGAGGCGAGTCCCAACGCGCTCGCGACGCTCTATCGGGCGGCCCAGGCTCACGATGGCGAGCTCACGATCGACTCGCGCGGTCGGATCCTCGCGATCGTCATTCCGGACGAGGTGACCAGATCCTTGCGCGGCTCTCCGTTCCAGGCCACGGCCGACGGGGGTAGCGTCTTCACCGAGCGGGGGATGCGGAGTCTCCTGGGCCCACATCTTCCGCTCCTTCCGGAGGCCGCCGTGAGTCAGCGATCGCGGTGGGAGGAACCCCTGGCGCTGCCGATGGGGTTGATCGACCTGATCCACCGTTCCCGGTTGACCGTCAAGTCGGTGGAATCCGCAACCGCGACGCTCGACGTCGTCGTCAGCCACGAGGTGACCGCGGCGAAGGGGGCCCTTCTGAAGGCGACGCTCGACGAGGGGTCGGGGTCCGGGACCATCCGGTTCGACGTCGAGGCGGGCCGACTGCGAAGCTCCAGCCAGACCCAGAAGCTGGCGATCACCCTGGGGATCGATCGATCGACCATCCCGCAATCGGTGCTCATCGAGTCGTCGATGACTCTTGTTCCTTGACGGTGGACCCCGGGCGATCGAGGACCGACACGTGAGCGTTCCCACGGCGATCGTTGGATATGGACTGGCGGGTCGCGCCTTTCACGCCCCATTGATCCGACGACAACCTCGCATGAGCCTCCGAGGAATCGTGGCGCGGGACCCGGCCCGACGAGCCGAGGCGGTCGCGGCCTGGAATTGCGAGGGGTACGCCTCACTGGACGAGGCGCTCGACGATCCGGTCGTTCGGCTGATCGTGATCGCCACCCCGCACGACTCGCACGCCGACCTCGCCGCGCGTGTCCTCGACGCGGGCAAGGATTGCGTGGTGGACAAGGTGATGGCCCTCTCGTCCGACGAGGCCGATCGGATGATCGCCGCTCGGGATCGATCCGGGCGGATGCTGTCGGTTTTTCACAATCGACGATGGGACTGGGACTACTTGACGGTTCAGGGAGCCCTGCGAGACGGAACGATCGGCCGACCGCTGCTCTTCGAGAGTTCGGTCTGTCGGTACGCCGCGCCACGATCATGGCGTGGTCAGGCTCGCGCCGCGGGGACGATCCTCCACGATTGGGGCGCGCACCTGATCGATCAGGCGCTGCGGCTGGGCCTCGGGCCCTGTCAACGGCTGGCGGCCTGGATCACGCCGGCCCCCTGGGATGGTGTGGAGACCGGGGGACACGGTCGGATCGTCATGGAATTCGGCGACGTCCTGTTTCAGGTGGAAACCAGCAGGATCTGCCGTCTCGACCGACCCAGATGGTGGGTGATCGGTACCGAGGGGGGCCTGGTGAAGCACGGGGTCGACCCCCAGGAGGACGCCCTACGCGCGGGGAACCTCGACGCCGCCCGCGAGGGCGAGGGACGACACGCGGTCCTTCGTCGAGCCACGGAGTCCGGCGAGGTCCGGGAGACGATCCATCCGACCGTGAGGGGAAGTTGGGATTCCTATTACGCCAACGTCGCCGAACACC
>JBFWRA010000827.1:0-3238 GCA_050249155.1 Isosphaeraceae bacterium
GTCGAGCGCCACGCGGCGCGCGAACTCGGCGTCCGAGCAGGGTCCGGCCGGCGACTCCCCCAAAGCGCGGAGCCTGGCGAAGATCCATTGATCCACGACGTTTCGAGGCTCCGGAAAGGAGCCCGGGGACGAAGGCCGACGGGGCACGGCGAATCGGGCGACCGTGGAGTGACCCGCGTATTGGGCGCTCAGGATCGCCTCGCCGACTCGCGCTCCAATGCGTACTCGACCCTCGGCGTCGATCTCGGCCACCTCGGGCGAGAGACTTTCAAATCGTGTGAGCCGGGTCACGTCGACTTCGATTCGAGGCGCGTCGATGAGAACGACCCGGAGTTGCTGGGTCGTCCCGGGGAGGAGCGTTCCCCGCTCTGGCTCGATCACCAATCGCGCGCTTTGGGATTGAGGAGGATTCGAGGTTGGTCCTGGCGAGCCCTCCGCGATCCAGCGTCGCAGTGTCTGGTATTCCGGGGAGTCGGGGAGCAGGCGTCGACCTCCCCCGTGGGGAACGCTGGCCGAGGGCTTGAGGAGCGCGAGGCTCGCCTCAGGCGCCGCGGGAAACACCCGACGTCCCCGAGCCTCCCGGGTGAGACTGTCGAAATCTCGGCTCGGGTCGGAGCCGAACAGGCTCAGGTGGAACCCGGTTCGCCCGGACGACTTTCCATGGCAGGCCCCACCGTTGCAGCCCAGCCTGGTTAGGATCGGAACGACGTCACGAGCGAACTCCAGTGGCTCCGGCTCATCGACTCCAGAAACGACGACCCGGGTGATCGCCTCGAACCCCTGGTACGCGATGGTCAGACTCGCGACCCCGTCGCGAATCGGCGCGACTTCGCCCGCGTCGACGACCTTCGCGAGTTCGGGAGTCGACCAGTGAAACCTCAGATTGGGCTCGCGAGTCAAATCGATCCGATCCCCGTTCGCCAGGGTTCCCGTCACGACGAGCTGGCCCCGTCGTTCAGGACCGTCGAGTCTCAGTTCCCGGGGAATCACCTCGACGGAACGAACCCGAGAGAGGTCGTTGGCGGTCATTCCCAGCGCGAGCCAGAGCAAGGCGAGCGTCATGGTCGTATTCTAACGCCCGTCGTGACGACCCGGCGAGACCTCGGGCCTGCCAGACGTGGGCGGGTTGAGTACAATAAGATTCGGCCTTCCGACGTTGGAACGGACGGATGGAGCGATTCGGAAGCGCGAATCGAACGCTCTCGAAATGGTCAGGCGAGGGGACGATGCCCTACCAGTTCTCGAAGATTGAAGACGCTTTGGAGGCGATCGCCGCGGGTCGCGTGGTGATCGTTGTCGACGACGAACAGCGGGAGAACGAGGGGGACTTCATCGCGGCGGCCGAGCGAGTCACTCCCGAGGTCATTGAATTCATGATCACCCAGGGGCGCGGACAGCTCTGCATGCCGATCATGCCTGATCTCGCGGAGCGGCTCGACCTTCGGCCCATGGTCGAGAACAACACCGCCCCCTACCGCACGCCGTTCACGATTCCCGTCGATCATAAGTCCTGTCACACCGGCATCAGCGCCGAGGAACGGGCGCGAACCGTCCGATCGATCATCGACCCGGCGACCCGGCCGAGCGACCTGGTGCGGCCTGGCCACCTCTTTCCCCTGGTGGCCAAGGTGGGAGGCGTGCTTCGGCGCGCCGGGCACACCGAGGCGACCGTCGACCTGGCGAGGCTCGCCGGGCTTCGGCCGGCGGGGGTGCTCTGTGAGATCCTCGACGGCATCCACGTGGCGGGCAGGGAACGCCTTCAGGAGATCTCGGCGGAGTTCGACCTGCCGATCATCTCCATCGAACTGCTCATTAGCTACCGAAGGCGGCGCGAGAAGCTGGTCCACCGCCTCGCGGAGGCTGAACTTCCGACCCGCTACGGGCGAGGCCGAATCATCGGCTACTCGGTTCAGAACGAACCTGGGAACGAGCCGATCGCCGTGGTCATGGGCGACCTGAGCTCGGTGGACGCCCCGCTGGTTCGGATGCACTCGTCGTGCTTCACCGGCGATCTGCTCTCCTCCCTGCGTTGCGACTGCGGAGACCAGCTTCACCTGGCCCTTGAAATGATCGGAAGGGAAGGCGTCGGAGCGCTGATCTATCTTCCCCAGGAGGGGCGGGGCATCGGGCTGATCGAGAAGCTCCGCGCCTACGCGCTCCAGGACCAGGGGCTCGACACCGTCGAGGCCAACCTCGCCCTGGGTTTCCAGGCCGACCAGCGTGACTACGGCATTGGGCTTCAGATTCTTCAGGACCTGGGACTCACCCGGGTCCGGCTCCTGACGAACAACCCGAAGAAGGCCGACGCCTTCGTGATTCACGGGCACGGCCTGGAGGTCGTCGATCAGGTGCCGATCATCGGCCCGGACGTCCCCGAGCGCGCTCTATACATGGCCGCGAAGCGGGACCGGATGGGGCACCGACTTCCCGCGTCCACCGAACCCAACGGCGAGTCGACGCCCAACTTGTGATCGGGGGAGGTCAGTCCTTGGCGGCCCGGAGGGCTTCCCGAGCCGCGGCGACGGTCTGGTCGATATCGTCGGTCGTATGGGCCGTCGAGAGAAACGCGGCCTCGAACTGGCTACAGGGAAGGTAAATTCCCCTGGCGAGCATTTCCCAGAAGAATCGGCCGAAGAACCTCGTGTCGCTTCGCCTGGCGTCGTCGTAGTCGTGGACGGGCTTCGGATTGAAGAAAAGCGTGATCATGCTTCCGACATGTTGCACGACATGGGGTACGCCCTCGTCGGTCGCGGCGCGGTCGAGCCCCTCGGCCAACCGCGTCGTGAGCGCCTCGATCGTCGGGTAGGGACGTTCCTCACCGAGAACTCGCAGCGTCGCGAGTCCGGCGGCCATCGCGAGCGGGTTTCCCGAAAGGGTGCCGGCCTGATAGACCCTCCCCGCGGGGGAGACGTGGTCCATCAGGGAGCGTTTGCCACCGTACGCCGCGGCGGGAAGTCCACCCCCGATGATCTTACCCAGAACAGTCATGTCGGGCGTGACTCCGAAACGCACCTGAGCGCCACCCTCACCCAATCGAACCCCGGTCATGACCTCGTCGAAGACCAGCAGCGCCCCGTCCTTCTCGGACAGATCCCGGAGCCGTTCCAGAAAACCGGGACGGGGCGGAACCAGTCCCATGTTGCCGGCGGCGGGTTCGAGGATGACGGAGGCGACCACACCGGGAAACCGACCGAGGATCTCCGCCACGGCCGAGGCGTCGTTGAATGGACAAAGGATC
>JBFWRA010000828.1:0-3234 GCA_050249155.1 Isosphaeraceae bacterium
CCGAGGACGTCGGGTTTTTCGAGCTGGGTGGTCGGGCAACAGAGCTTGTACCAGCCCCCCGTGTCGACGATCAGCAGGCTGCCGTCGGAGTCGTCGAGCACGTCGGTGGGGTGGAAGTCACGATCCAGGCCGACGACGAAATCCTCGGTTTGAGAGACGAACGACGCTCCACTCGGGCTGAGCGCGTGGCGGGTCACCTTTTGAAGGTTGAAACAGGCGGTGAACAGATTATCGCGAAATCCTGGGCCGAAGGCGTCGGCCTCGTAGCGCGTCAGGCCGCAAGGGGCCGCGGGACCGAGGTGGTCGAGCACCGGCATGACGTCCGGGCCCGTCCTGACGTGGCCGTCGAGGACCGCGTGGACCTTCCCATAAACGCCGCCATAGACCGCGTGGATCAGACCGTCGCGCTGGCCGCCGCCGGGATGCACGAGGAAGGTCGTGGTGAAGACCCGCTCTCCCCCGGGAGTGAAGACGACGTCGACGGGGTTGTCCATGCCGCCGGTCATGACCGGCTCGATCCCGCCGCCGTCGGGCCGGGCCCGAAAGAGATGGGACGCCTTGGTCACCAACGGGGGCTTGCCTGGTCGGTCGTAGGTTTGCTGGGCGAACGCTCCCTTGGCCCAGTAGATCCAGCCGTCGGGACCCAGGTAGGGCCCGTGCAGGTCGTTGGCGCAACCGGTCAGGGTCTTCCCCTGGAACCATTCCTCGCGACGCTCGGCCACGCCGTCGCCGTCGGCGTCGGTGAATTTCCAGATGCTTGGCGGGGCGGAGACGTAAAGCGATCCCTCGAACCACAACGTCCCTTCCGGGAACATCACCTTGTCGGCGAACACCGTGCGACGATCGAACCGGCCGTCGCCGTCGGCGTCCTCCAGCCGGATGATTCGGTGCGTCGGATTGGCGAGTTGCCGCTGGACCGGTTCGTTGGACCCCGACGAATCGGCGACGTAGAGCCTGCCTCGATCGTCGAAGTCGGCCACGATGGGCCGGTCGACCAGCGGCGGGCCCGCGACCTTTTCGATCGAGAAGCCGTCGGGCACCTGGAAGGTCCGGCCGTCGATTGAGACCTCGCCGGCGAAGGCGAGTCCCGAAACCAGGCAGAGCGGGGGGGCGATCAGCGCGACGAGTCGGGTCATGGACAGGTCCCTCGGTCGTGGCGTTCGTGGCTTGGGCGATTCTTGAGTGTGTTCTATTCGAGCCGAGACGCCGTCGCCAGCCCGAACCGGCCAACGGCTTTCCGCGCGTCCCGTTCCGGAACCTCGCGAAAAAGAAGATGGGCGCGGGGCTTCGCGGTCGTCACCATAAGGGGCGATCGAGGGGCGACGTCCGCCCCTCCTGGCGAGTTTCCCTTTGAGGCCCGCACATGCGACGAATCGTCATGACCCGCCCTCGCGCCCTGGTCCTCGGCCTGGCCGCCGCGCTCGCCGCGCCCGCCGCGTTTCAGGCGATCGCCCAGCCCCCCGCGCCGGGAGCCGCTCCGGCCAAGGCCGTTTACGCGGGACCGACCGCCAAGGGCTTCCTCTTGCCCAACGGTTGGACCATCTCTCCGGCGGGGGAACAGGTTGAGCTGACCGACCTTCCGCTGAACGTCATCCCCCTGGCCGACGGCAAGCACGCCCTGGCCGCGTCCAGCGGATTCAACGCCCACAACCTCGTCGTGGTCGACCTCGAAACCAAGGCGATCGTGGATACCGAGTCCGTCCGCCAGAGCTGGTTCGGCCTGGCGCTCGACGAGCCTGGCGGGCGGGTCTGGTGGTCCGGAGGAGGGGGCGACACGATCCACGCCTACTCCCTCAAGGGGCGAACCCTCGAACGGACCAGCGACCCCGAACCGGAAGCCACCGCCAAGACCAAAGCGCAGACCAAGGGGCACTTCCGCGGCGGACTGGCGTTGAGCCCGGACGGCAAGTCCCTGTATTCCCTCGACGTCAACGCCGGCAGTCTCACCGAGGTTCCCCTCGCTGGAGGTGAATCGAGGACCTCGCAGATCGCCGATCGCCCCTACGACGTGGTCGTCTCACGCAACGGCGCCCGGCTCTACGTCTCGGACTGGGCGGCCAGGCGGGTCGTCGCGGTCGACCCGACCGACCTTCGGGTCGTCGCCCGGATCGCGGTGGGCGAGCACCCCAACCAGATCGTCGGGCATCCCAAGGACGACCGCCTCTTCGTGGCCTGCGCGTCGAGCAACTGCGTCTCGGTTATCGACACGCGCCGGGGAATCGTCACCGAGACGATCTACACCCCGCTCTTCCCGCGATCCCCCGAGGGCAGCACCCCCGACGCCCTGGCGATCGCCCCCGACGGAGCGACCCTTTACGTCGCCAACGCCGATAACAATTGCGTGGCCGTCATCGACGTCTCCACCCCGAACAAGAGCCAGGTGAAAGGCTTCATTCCCACCGGCTGGTATCCCACCTCGGTCGCGGTCACCCCCGACGGTAAGAAACTGCTGATCGGCGTCGGCAAGGGAAACCAAACGAAGCCAAATCCCCCCAACGGCGAGTACGCCAAGAAGATCGAGGAGCGGATCGCTCAGGAGAAGATCGAACTCACCCCCGAGCGCAAGAAGGAGTTGATGCGGTTCCCCTACATCGGAACGACGCTCTCCGGGGCCCTGTCGATCGTCCCCGTTCCCGACGACGCCCAGCTCGCCACGTACACCGAGACGGTCTACCGGAATTGCCCGTACTCCGACGCCCAGCTCACCGAGGCCCCCGCCCCCGGGGTCAAGACGGCGATCCCAACGAGGGTCGGCGACCCGTCTCCGATCAAGCACGTGATCTACATCATCAAGGAGAACCGGACCTACGACCAGGTCTTCGGCGCGATGGAGAAGGGCAACGGAGACCCCTCGCTGGTTCTCTTCGGAGAGGACGTCACGCCGAACCATCACAAGATCGCCAGACAGTTCGTCCTGCTGGACAACCTCTATTGCAACGGACACGTCTCGGCGGACGGCCACCCCTGGTCGACCATGGCCTACAACACCGATTACATCGCCCGAAACTGGGCGCTGACCTATTCTCGGCGGTCGGGGATCGACGACGACGACGAAGGGGACCTGTCCAACGCCCCGTCCGGCTACCTATGGGACGCCTGCGCCCGCGCCGGGCTGACCTACCGGAGCTACGGCGAGTATGGCAAGCGCGTGAGCCAGCCCGACGGTTCGACGAAGATGGACGGGCGAGTACCCGGGCTCGTCGGACACGTCTCGCCCGACTACGGCGCGGGGGC
>JBFWRA010000829.1:0-3233 GCA_050249155.1 Isosphaeraceae bacterium
CGACCCGACCGACCGCCAACTCCCCTTGCCGCCACCGACTGGTCCCCTCGTGGCCGAGGCCCACGCCCCGACCCCGCCTCCGGGGGAGGCCAACGCCTCGCGATTCCAGTACGACCTCGACCACGGGACGCCGATGGGCCCTGACGCCCAGGATTCCGGCACCGGCGCTTACTGAACCCGATTCGGATCGATCGCATCCACCCACCCGGCCGACCCCGTTCCGGTTCGATCCGGTGCCGTCCTCTCCCTCTTCACCGAGGGAGAGGCTCGTCGTTCGCTCCCTTGACCCACGACATGCGCGTTTCACGAATCCTCGCACCCCTGGCTCCGCCGATCTCCGTCATGGTTCTCGCGATGAGCCTGGCCGCGGGGGGCTGCGGCCCAACCCCGTCGCCGCCGCCGTCGTCCTCGTCGCCGCCGTCGCATCCGACCGACCCGATCACGCTGCTGGAGCGGGAGGCGACGGAGGGAGCGGCCCGCGCCAGGGAATCGGCCGTGGCCCTGGAGTACACCGCGGCCGACGCCCCCGAGGGGGCGCGTCGGCTCGCCTCCGGAGTCGTCATCAACGACAAGGGGGACGTGCTGTCAGTCCGGATCGATCGTCCGACCTCGACCTCGCCGCCGATCGTGGCCCGGGTCGCCTCGGGGCGGCGACTGTCGGCGATCTGGGTGGCGGCCGACTCCCAGACCGGTCTGACGCTGCTGAGGATTCCCCCCAACGCCGCCCGGCCGGCGGAACTGGCCGACCGAGACCCCTTGCCAGGGCTCCCCTTGCTGCTGGTCGGCAACCCGTTCGGCCTGGGGCATTCCGTCAGCAGGGGCCACGTCGCGGGGACCGGCCGTCGCCTGTGGTACGGCTCGCATCTCCTGGGGGGTCTGATCCAGGTCGACACGGGTCTGCATCCTGGCGACAGCGGCGCGCTGGTCGCCGACCTGCGCGGCCGTTGGCTCGGTCTGATCCGAAGCGGTCTGGCCTCCCCGGCTCCTCCTCTGGACGACCCCAGCGAAGCCCAGACCGACGCCCTCCCCGCGGCGCGGGACCTGGGACGCGGGCACGATCTCGGCTTCGCCCTCCCCGCCCGAGACGCGCTCTGGGTGGCCGGCCAGCTCCGGACCCACGGCCGGATCGACCGCGCGTTTCTTGGCGTGGTGACCAGCCCCGGCGGCGCGACCTCCTCCCAGGACGTCGAGGGGGTCGAGCTGGCCGAGGTGATTCCCGGATCACCCGCGGCGCTGGCGGGGCTCAGGCCGGGGGACCGCATCGTCGCCATCAGTTCGGCCAGGGTCTCCGCGCCGGTCGACCTGACCGATTTCCTCGATCGAACCGCCGCGGGAGACGCCGTGACCGTCGAGTTCGTCCGCCCCTCCGGGGCGATCGGGAACCCCCCTGGCGCGCCTGGTCTCTCATTGCTTCGCGCGACCCTGCTCACCTCGCGACGACCCCGGCCGCCGTCCGGGGATTCCCCCCCACCGCCGGCGGACGCGGTCGCGGAACCGCCGTCGTCCCTCGCACCCGACGCCCCCGATCCCGTCGCCCGCCTCGAACCCGACGGTCGGAAATCCGACGTCGGCCGCGATTCGCCGGCCCCTGGCGTCGCGCGCAAGCCATGACGGGTCTGGCGCTTAAGTAGCCCATGAACGACCTCGGCTCAACCACGCCGGGTGTCCGGGTCAAAGCTTGCGTGACCCGGAACCGCCCTGGCCGTCGATCGAGGCGATTCGTCACGGGGAGCCTCGGGTCGATTCGTGGTCAACCCAGGAATCGCGGGCGTTTCCGGGCCACGCTTCGCTTTGAACTGGACACCCTGGGATTGGGGTCGAAGGTCGGGGGGGTGATTCCCAGCCCGTTCCTTAACCCATGAACGACCGCGGCTCGACCACGAAGGTGCGCTCCATCATCTTGCGGAGCAGGGCCGATTCGCCGCTGTGCCTGGCCTCGTCGTGCAGGCCGTGCAGGATGGCGAACCGGGCGGTTCGGGTGGGGTCGCCGGGCTGAACCGTGTCGAGTTGCTCGGGGGTCAGCGACCCGATGATCTCCTTGAGGCGTTGGTGCTGTTCCCGCAGCTTCTCGACGACGACCTCCAGGGGGGGCCAGCTTTCCGGGCTGACGTGCGCGGGGTTGCTCTCCCAGCTAAACATCTTGAGCCAGCCATCGGGCAATAGCGGCTCCTGGCCGATGCCTCGCATGGTCAGAAACTCGGTGACGACGTAGGCGTGTCCCGCGTGCCAGAGGCAGGAGTTCTCCAGGCCCGGCGGGGCCCATCGGGCGTGTCGGTCGTCCAGCCCCTTGAGGGTTGCGAGGGTCTTGCCTCGGACGTCGTCCAGCAGCATCAAAAGCGTCGTGTCAGGCATGATCGCGCATGGCTCGGGCGACCGTGGTTTTGGTCTGGTCGGCCGGCGGCGTTCTCCTTTTCGTTTCGGCTTTGGCGTTCCGTTCGCTCTGTTCCGTCCCATCGAAATCAAAGCGAGGAGGAGCGTCGGCGCTCCTTCCCATCCCATTTTATCCAAGGGGGACCATCATCCCGGACCGAGGGGTCGATTGACAACCCGACTTGCCCGGGGCCCGGGGCCATTCCTCGATTCAAAACGCGCGACATGCGATCTCATTGATGGGTCTCACGGGTTCGTCCGCGAACCCGTGGGGTTCCGCCGTGGCCACCGGCACGGGTTCGGAGTCCCGAACCTCGTGGCACCCTCGGGCTGGTTCACAAATCGGGAAGTGATTCTCGGCGTGTTCCTTACCCATTTTGAATCGAGGAATAACCCTGGCCGAGGGCGGTGGCCGCGAGAGGGCTCAAAAGGCGTCGGCCGAGAGCGCTTCACCGCCGGAAACCGTGCCGAGGGCCCGCCAGGTCGCGCCGTCGACGGCGTCCTTGACGAACCGGACCGAGCCGTCTCCCATCAGGACGTTCACGCCGCCGGGGTGATGGCTTCTGGCGGTGATCGCGGCGAAGGTCGGACCCCCTCGCTTCTCGCGCTGACCGGTGACGTCGAAGTCGGCGGGTCGGCCCGAGGGCTCGTTGCCGTCGACCCTTCGGTTCGGGGTGAACGCCGTGGTGAACCCGGTGTGGTGGACCTGGCCGTCGGTCCATTCCGAGTGTCCCGCCTTGAACTCGCAGGCCGCCCCCCCCAGGATCTCCGGCAGGATCGTGGCCGGGTGGACGTGGGTGGGGGGGACGGCGTTCGGGTCGGTCACCCGGGAGAGCCCCCCGCAGTCGCGGTACAAGGGCTGC
>JBFWRA010000830.1:0-3232 GCA_050249155.1 Isosphaeraceae bacterium
GCGCCCACCAGCGCGATATTCACCGTGTCGCTGGGGGCCACCTTGCCAGGTCCTCCCAGAACGTGCGACGGAACGATGGTGAACGCGGCGGCGGTGGCGCCACCGGCCTTCAGAAACGCGCGTCGGTTCGGCTCCGTCATGGGTGCTCCACGGCTGGGGGTCGCGTCGGGTGGGTGGATGGGTCGGGTGGAACCGTTGATCGCGGGATGGTCCGGGATGGAGGAACCTCCATCGCGGACCGGACTTCTTGGTCCCGCCCCTCCTTGAAATCCAAGGAGGGATCCTCCGTCGTTGGCCTCGACTCAACCGAAGAGGGCGGAGACGGCCTCGGCCTTGACGAGTTCTCTCGGCTGGTTGAGGTGGTTGTAGACGATCGTGGCGGGATCGATGCCGAAGCTGTGGTAGATCGTCGCCAGGAGTTCGCCGGGGTGGACGGGGTCCCTGGCGGGGGCCGAGCCGGTCTTGTCGGACTGGCCGTACACCGCGCCCCGTTTGATCCCCGCGCCGGTGATGACGGCGGTGTAGCAATACGGCCAGTGGTCGCGGCCGTCGGCGCTGTTGCCGTTGCCGGAGGTGCTGACCCCCTTTTGCGGGCTCCTTCCGAATTCACCGACGGCCACCACCAGGGTCTCGTCGAGCAGGCCGCGCTGGTCGAGGTCGGCGATCAGGGTGGAGAGGCCGCCGTCGAGCATGGGGCCGGACCGGTCGCGCATGCGCTCGGTGAGTCCGACGTGGTGGTCCCATGAGTGGTTGTCGGAGTTCGCCACCTTGGGCCAGATGACCTCGACCACGCGGGTTCCCGCCTCGACGAGGCGTCGGGCGAGCAGGCAGCTTTGTCCGAAGGTGTTCCGGCCGTAGGCGTCGCGCAACGCGGCGGGTTCCCGATCGAGGTTGAACGCCTCGCGCGCCCGGCCGGAGACGACCAGGCTGAGGGCCCGTTCGTAGTAGGAGTTGAGGTTGTATTCCTCGGTCGCCTTGTCGATCACGGGCATGCCGGCGTTGATGGCGTCGCGGAGCCGGGCGCGGCGTTCGAGGCGGACGGCGAAGACCTCGGGCCGGAGCTGAAGGTCGTCGACCTTGATCCGGTTCATCTTGGTCATGTCCATGTCGTCGCCGTCGGGAAACAGCGTGTAGGGGTCGTACGCCTTGCCGAGGAACCCGGCGGTCCCTCCCTTGCCGACGACGTTCGACTCTTGCAGCGGCCTGGGCAGCATGACGAACGGGAGCATCGGCTGGGTCGGCGGCTGGAGCCGGATGATGTTCGAGCCGAAGTTGGGGAAGTCCTTCGGGCTGGGCGGTTCGAGCTGGCCAGAGGGGCTGACCTTGTCGGTCGTGTAGCCCGTCATCATCTGGTAGATCGCGGCGGTGTGGTTGAACAGGCCGTTGGGGGTGTAGCTCATCGCCCGGAGGAACGTGAACTTGTCGCTCACGCTGGCGAGCTTGGGCAGGACCTCGGTGACCTTGCTTCCGGGGGTCTTCGTGTCGATCGCCTTGAAGACCGAGCGGACGTTGTCCGGGACGTTATCCTTGGGGTCCCAGAGGTCGAGGTGGCTCGGCCCCCCCTGGAGGTAAACCATGATGATACTTTTGGCCTTACCCCAGCCGGGTCGCCGCGCCGCGCCGCCGACGGTGTCGGGCGAGGCGGCCGAGGCCGCCTTGAGGTGGAGCAATTCGCCGAGGCTCAGGCCCAGGAGTCCCGAGCCTCCGACCCTCAGGAGGTCGCGACGGGTGACCCCCAGGTGCGAGTCGCAGAGGTCTTTGCCGGCCTGTCCGGGAACGATCAGCATCGCGAACCTCCCTTTTCGGGGAATCGTCGGGTCGGGAAACGCTTGGATTAGTGATTGAACAGAAACGCCGGGCTGTTGATGAGTGCCCAGGCGACGTCCTGCGCGGCGGTCAGCCGGCGCTCGGCGGCCTGGCGGACGCTCATCTCGACGTCTTTGCGGAGTTGTTCCAGCCGCGGGTCTGGAGAAACCGGCTTCTCGGCGTCGGCCAGCGCGGTCTTGAGTTGAGCGAGTTTCGGGTCGGCCGCGGGAGGCGCCTTCGCCTCGGCGAGTTCCTGGGACTTCTTCAGGTGGTCGGAATCGACCCGCGTGAAGTACGTCAGCAGGGCGGCGCGCTGGGCCTCGGTCCGGAGTTCCGGGGCGACCGCCAGGATCTCGCGATATTCCTCCGCCAGCCCGAGGCCCAGGGGCCTCGGCAGCGTGGTGGCCGAGAGGCGGAATCGGCCGGGCATGAACCCTTGCCGGAAGTTGTGGGTCAGCTTGAACGTCAAGCGGGTGCCGCCCGGCTTGCCCACGCCCGACTTCGTCTCGAAGGTCGCCCAGTGGGTCACGCCGTACGACGGTGAGATCGCCCAGCCCTTGCCGGGGTTGGGGGAGCCGTCGATGGCCAGGGCGACGGCGAAGTCCTTCTGGCTGAAGTCCGCCAGGGCGTTTTGCAGGAGGACCGCCGCGCCTGGCTTTTGGTCCTCCTTGGGGCCGGCGTTGACGGTCAACTGGTTCAGGACGAAGTTGCCGTCACCGGCGCGGCCGGGCCCGCGTTGGGGCATGCCCTCGTCGGCGAGCATTTCCAGGCGGAACCCGGTGACGTCGGCGAGGTCGGTCTCCGCGGTGACGGTGATGACGCCCGGGGCGTTGTCGCCGGTCACCTGCACGGAGCCGTCGGGCAAGGTCTTGAAGGTGGCCTTGGTGGTCGCCGTGACCGAGAGTGGCGTGAGGACGCGCCAGCGGACGTCGGTCTTCTGGGTCTTTTCCCACTCCGCGAGCTTGGCGGGGAGCGTGGCCTCGTAAGCCTTCAGGTCGGCCTCCAGGGTGGCGACCTTGGCGTCGCGCTCCTTCTTGGCGGCGGCGGCCTTGACGGCCGCCTCGGCCTCGTAGCTGGCCAGGGCGGTCCTGGCCGCGTCGATGGCCGCGCCTCGGTCCCGTTCCAGTTGGGGGCGTTTCAGGGCGAACTCACGTTCCGCCTGGCCGAGCGCGTCGGCGAGCTTGACGTGGTCGGCCTCGACCGCCTTCATGTCCGCCAGGCACGCCTCGATCTCGTCGGACGTCGCGTGGCGGTTGAGAATCCGGACGAACAGCGCGTCGACCAGCTTCGCGTCGTCGGTCTGGCTCGTCGCGAGCTGGGTGATCGCGTTGGCGGGGTCGGCGATCGCGTCGGCGACCGTCGGACCGCTGACCAGCGCCATGATCGGCCCGAGCTGAAGCCCGCTGGTCCGTTCGCATTCGCAGGC
>JBFWRA010000831.1:0-3231 GCA_050249155.1 Isosphaeraceae bacterium
CCGAACGTGCCTTCGGCCCTCGTCACGATCGGCGGCCCGAGACCCGTCGAGACTCCCGCCGTCCCACCCGAGGCGACTTCGGAGGAATGGAACCTGGCGGTGGAAGGCATGCACTGCGCCAGTTGCGTGGCCAGGGTCGAAGACGCGCTGAGGACCGTGCCAGGGGTGCGCGACGCCAGGGTGAACCTCGCCACCGAGCGCGCCAGCGTGGTGGTCGACCCCGCGACGATCCAGGAATCGGCGCTGGCGGGCGCGGCGGTCAGGGCCGGTTACAAGGTTCGTCGGGACGAGCTGGAGGTGGGCCAGGGGGCCGAGGTCCTTCGCCGCGACCGCGACCGCCTCGTCGCCGCCTGGAGGAACCGCCTGATCGTCGGGGTCATTCTGACGCTCCCCTTGATCGCGCTGGCCTACTTGCCTCTGGAAACCTGGCTTGGGCTTCACCGTCCCGTCGGCTGGGTGATGCTGCCCCTGGCGGCCGCGCTTCAGGTCTACCTGGGCGGGCCCTACCTGATCGGGGCCTGGCGAAGACTCAGGCAAGGGTCGTCCAACATGGACACCCTCATCGCCCTGGGAACCTCCACGGCGTTCGGGTTCAGTCTTTACCAGCTCCTGCTGGGCGACCCGCACCAGGCCCACTACTTCATGGACGCGGGGATCATCCTGACGCTCATCACCCTGGGCAAGTTCCTCGAAGCCCGATCCAAGGGGACCGCCTCGGCCGCCATCGAGCGGCTTCTGGACCTCGCTCCAAAGACCGCCCGAGTCCTCCGCCACGACCAGGAATCCGAAATCCCCCTCGCCGAGGTCCGCAAGGGGGACCGGGTCCGGGTTCGACCCGGAGAGACCGTGCCCGTCGACGGCGCGGTCCTCGAAGGCGAATCGAGCGTGGATGAATCCATGCTCACGGGCGAATCGATCCCGGTGGTCAAGCGGCCTGGCGATTCGGTGACGGGGGCGACGCGCAACGGTGACGGGACGCTGGTGGTCGAGGCCCGTCGGCTCGGTCGCGAGAGCGCCCTGGAGGGGATCGTCCGGATGGTCCGCGAGGCCCAGGGGTCGAAGGCGGGGGTTCAGCGCCTGGCGGACCGGGTCTCCTCGGTCTTCGTGCCGGTGGTGCTGCTCGTCGCCCTGGCGACGTTGCTGGGTTGGGGGTTGGTTGGGAAGCGCTGGGAGTCGGGCTTCTTGAACGCGGCGGCGGTTCTGATCATCGCTTGCCCTTGCGCCCTGGGTCTGGCGACGCCGATGGCCGTCGCGGTGGCCACGGGGCGCGGGGCCCGGGCGGGCCTGCTCGTTCGTGACGCCTCGGCTTTCGAACGACTGGACCGGCTCAACGCGGTGATCCTTGATAAGACCGGGACCGTGACCGAGGGTCGACCGGCGGTGACCGACGTGTTCGTGCCTTCCGGACGGGAGGCGGACCGTCAGCGCCTGCTGGCGATGGCCGCCGCGGCGGAGTCCGGCAGTGAGCATCCCCTGGCCAGGGCCTTGCAACCGTATCGCGACGGTGTGAGCGTCCAGGAGTTCCAGGCCGTTCGAGGGGGTGGGGTCAAGGCGAAGGTCGATGGTCAGCCTGTGCTCGTGGGTTCCGAACGATTCCTCAAAAACGAGGGGATCGACCCCTCGCGGCTGGGCGACGCGGTCCGGGTCTGGGAAGGTCAGGCCAAGACGGTGGTCCAGGTCGCCGCCGGTGGCATGGCCCTGGGTGCGATCGCGATGGCCGACACCCTGAAGCCCCACGCCCGGGAGGTCGTCGACCGGCTTCAGCGGGAGGGCGCGACGGTCTACCTGGTGACGGGGGACAACCCGCCGACCGCCCTGGCCATCGCCGGGGAACTGGGGTTGGGGAGTGAGCACGTCTTCGCCGGGGTCTTGCCCGGCGGGAAAGCGGAGAGGATCGAACAATTGAAGGCCGGAGGGAGTCGGGTCGGGATGGTCGGCGACGGCCTGAACGACGCCCCGGCGCTCGCGGCGGCCGACGTTGGCCTGGCGCTGGGGACTGGCACCGACCTCGCGAAAGCCGTGGCCGACGTGGTGATCGCCACGGGGGACCTTCGCGCGGTGCCTCGGGCGTTCGCGCTGGGCCGCGCGACGTTACGGGCCATCCGTCAGAACCTGTTCTGGGCCTTCGCCTACAACACGCTGGGAATCCCGGTCGCCGCCGCGGGCCTGTTCGGCCGTTACGGCCCGCTGGTCGCGTCCGTGGCGATGTCGCTGAGCTCGGTGACCGTCGTGGCGCGTTCCGCGCTTCTGACGAGAGTGAACCTCGACGCGTGATCGGACCCTGGTCAACGTCGCGGTACCCACGCTCGGCGAAGGAAAAGGCCGGGTCGAGTTCGCGAGAACTCGACCCGGCCCTGGTGGAACAACATGGCGCGATCGGCCTGGGCTCAGGCGGCTCGACGGGCGCGAAGGCGTCGGATCGCCGCGGCGGCTCCCAACATCAGGAAGCCCAGGCCCAGCGGGGAGGGCTCCGGAATCCCCACGATCAACGTGGCGGTCGCCGTGTTCGTGGGGTCGGCCACGTTGCCCAGCTCGGTGGCGAAGTCGCCGGTGGTCAGATCGAGTTGCCTGACCGTCAGCGTCATCGCGCCGACGCCCGTTCCCTGGAAGGTCAGGTTCGCGATGGTCAGCGGGCCCGAAAGGTCGGTGAACCCGGCGAGGGAGAGCACCGCGATATCGACGGGGCTGACGGCCGGCCCGTTGGAGAGCGCGTCCCACCCCGGCGCTCCGATCACGATCAGATTGGCGATGCCGTTGGCGGGGACGTAGGTCACCAGCACCGCGGCGGAGAGCAGGGCGTTGCCGACCCCAACCTGTGGCCCCACAGCGTTTTGTGTCAGTGTCACAGCGACCGTCGCGGTCTGGCCGACGCTGGCGATCGTGTACGTCGGCGCACTGAAACCGAGAATCAGGTCGGCCGAGGCCGATCTCGGCATGACCAGGGCGAGAAGCCCGGCCAGAGAAAGGGCGAGAAGGGGGCGTTTCACCGACATACGGAATCCTCCCAGGTGAGGGATCGGAGGGGTGGGCCGAGGAGTCGTGGAGTGTCGTCTCAGCGCGGCAAGCCTCGTGCGATCGAGATCCTCGAATCGCACCAAACCATCCCGCATGGATGGGTATCCTAAATGAACAAAACCTAGATTGCAACAGCGTGGACAAAACACAGCACGAACGCGCGGCGGGACCTGAGTTGGAGCGTTCCAGGCCCAACCCGCACCGACCTCCTGGCCT
>JBFWRA010000832.1:0-3228 GCA_050249155.1 Isosphaeraceae bacterium
GGGACCGCACGCATTCCAGCGCGCGATCCACGGGACGCACCTCGCGTGCCAGAATCGCGAACGCCAGGGTCAAAAGCCCGTCTCCGGCCAGAACCGCCGTCGCCTCGTCGAACGCCTTGTGGCAGGTCGGCATGCCCCGCCGCAGGTCGTCGTCGTCCATCGCCGGAAGGTCGTCGTGAACCAAGGAATACGTGTGGACAAGCTCCAACGCGCAGGCCGCGGGTAGCGCCGCCGCCTGATCGCCTCCACACGCCTCCGCCGCCATCAAGCAGAGGAGCGGCCGCAGCCGCTTCCCCCCCGCCATCGTACTATAATGCATCGCGTCGGCCAGGCGGGCCGGGCACCCCCCCTCGGTCGAAGTTTCCCCAAGGTAACGCCCCAGCGCCTCCTCCACTCGGTGCCTTCCCTCGCGGAGATAATCCGAAAGGGACAAAGTCGTTCCGTCGGCAAGGCTCTGGGTCGTCATGGGCGGATGGTGCTTCGGGCGGCCGGTGCGCGGGCGGGGCCTCGCGTCGATCACGCGCGCCCTCGATGGTTCGGGTCACATCGCCTCGGGGGGCGGGTCGTCACCCCTCGGAATCAATCGCGAGGCAAGCCCGACGGGGTCGTCGGTTATTGTTGACAAATCCCCCGCGAATGTCCACCATGCCCCGCGAAATTCCTTTGCCGTGTAAAGTGGGCGATCTATACGGGTTGACGCGGGCGGTCCGGGGCCTTTCAGATCAGAAGGGGGGCTCGGCGGGGGGACCGGTCGCGGTCGCCGAGGCGTCGAACGGCGCGGTGATCGGGGTGCCGTCGGGCTCGACGCCGGTCAGCAGGGCGACGGAACGTTCGGCCTGTTCCAGGGCGGCCTGGCAGCGCGCCAGGAGCCGGACTCCTTCCTCGTAACGTTCAAGGGCCTTCGAGAGTTCCGGCGTGCCGCGCTCCAGGTCGTCGGTCACTTCCTCAAGCCGTCGAAGATCGTCTTCAAAGGTCGGTCGGTCCGGGGTGGTCATGTCGGTTCGGTCCCTTCCACGCGGCTGAGGATCTGGCCCGAGGCGAGCCTGGAGACGACGCGGTCCCCAGGGCGGACCTCGCGGGCGTCACGGATGGGGGTGCCCGACTCCGTGAGGGTCAGGCTGTAGCCTCGGGCGAGGACGCCCAGCGGGCTGAGCGCTTCGAGCCGGGAGGCGAGACGCGCGAGCTGGTTCCGGCGATCCTCCACCACGCGTCGCAGGGCCAGCGTGGCGCGCTCGCCGAGGCGATCGAGCCGGTCGCGCGCCTGGGTGATCCGATCGCGCCCCGCGCGGCCGAGGCGGTCCGAAAGGCGATCCAGGCGCTGGGCGATCTCGTGGGCGTCGGGCACGCAGCGCTCGGCGGCCTCGCTGGGGGTCAGGGCCCGAAAGTCGGCCACGAGATCGGCGATGGTCACGTCGACCTCGTGGCCGATCGCCGAAATCACCGGCGACCGGGAGGCCGCGATCGCCCTGGCCACGACCTCCTCGTTGAACGCCCAGAGGTCTTCCAGGCTGCCGCCGCCGCGCGTCACCACGATCAGGTCGGTCTCCTTGACCCGATTGGCCAGCCCGATCGCCTCGGCGACCTGCTCCGCCGCGCCGGGCCCCTGGACGGCCGTCGGCGCGATGAGGATCTCGGTGGACGGCCAACGACGGCCGGTGACCTGAAGGAAATCGCGGACCGCCGCGCCGGTCGGGCTGGTCACCACCACGATGCGACGGGGGAACCGCGGCAAGGGCTTCTTGCGCGAGGGGTCGAAGAGGCCCTCGGCGGAGAGCCTGGCCACGGTCTGTCGAAAGGCCAGTTCCAGCCCGCCAATCCCCTCGGGCTCGATCCTGCGAATGGTGAGTTGATACTCGCCCCGAGGGGGATAGACCGTGAGCCTTCCCCAGACCTTGACCGCCAGGCCGTCTTCCAGGTCGAAGAGGATCTTCTGGGCGTCGCTCTTCCAGAGCACGGCGCGGAGTTGGGCCTCGTCGTCCTTCAGAACGAGGTAGACGTGCCCGGAGCGCGGCCGCGCGACGTTGGAGACCTCGGCCTTCAGCGCGACCTCGGCGAACTTGCGTTCGAGGGTGGTCTTCACCCGCCCGGTGAGTTCGGCCACCGAGAGGAACGCCGGCTCGGCCTCGGCGGGCGGATCGGCGTCGAAGGCGTCGAAAAGGGAGGCGCGGCTCATGACGTGCGGGCTCGAACCGAACGACCGGGCTGTGACGGCGCTCAGGAACAAGCCGAGAATCACTCCCGACTTGTGGAGCGAGCCGAGTGTGCCACGGGGTTCGGTCCTCCGAACCCGAGCCGGTGACCACCGCGGAATCCCACGGGTTCGGAGGACCGAACCCCGTGGCACCCAGACCCTGAATCTCGGGAAGTGGTCGCCGGGCTGTGACGGCGCTCAGTCTAGCGAGGCGGGGCGTCGGCGCACACCCGAGACGTCGGCCGCGTTCCTCTCGTGACCGACGCGCCGGAGACGCCCTTGAAAACGTCGCGGAGCGGCCGCGCGGAAAACCGGGGTTTTCCGCGCGGCCGCTCCGCTTCGGGCCCAACCCATCTCAACCTCGTCACCGATCCCGGTGGAAGCCGGGCGGGGGCTCAGCGAATCCGAATGCCCGGCAAGGTGATTCGCGGCTGTGGCTGCGTCGTGGTCGGAGCGGAGGTGGTGGCGCTGTTGGGAGCGGCCGAGCGGTAGACCGTGTTGTTGGTCACGCTGCCGTTGGGACCCACGACGGTGTTCTGGTCCTCGCCATGCCACTGGCCGTCCATACCGAGCCATCGGGAACCGCGGACCCACTGCGTGCCGTTCCAGTAGTTGTAATACTGAATCGAGGTCCCCGGAGCCGGAGCGCGTCCCGGGCTGGTCGCGCTATTGAGCACGGTCGTGTTGTTGGTGTTGGTCACCCAGCCTCGGACGGGATCCCAGTACATGCTGGAGCTACCGGACGCCCCGGCGATCCCATTGGGATTGACCATGCCTGGGTAGATTGGCTGAGGCGGGTAGGTCGGCTGAGGTGGGTACGTTGGGTAGTTTGGGTACGTCGGCTGAGGCGGATACGTTGGGTATGTCGGTTGCGGGACGTACGGGGGCGTGTAATTCGCGGTGGGGGGAGGAGCGTACGGGTTGACGGGTCCGACGTACTGGGCCCGAGCCTCCACGACCAAGGTGAGCGCGCAGGCCACGGCGAAGGCGGTTACGAGGCGACTCATCGACGAGATCTCCTGGGTGAAAAGTGGCGC
>JBFWRA010000833.1:0-3228 GCA_050249155.1 Isosphaeraceae bacterium
GACGGGCCGCCGAGCCGCCAGCCGTTGGCCATGATCGAGATGGCGGTCAGGCCCACGACCAGCGCCGCGACGGTCCCCCAGAATTGAATCGGGTTGTCCATCGCGTGTCGGAGCGACCGTTCGAGCAGGTTCATATCCTGCTCGGGGTCATGGATGACCGTCGGGATCTCGTGCTGCAGCTTGTGCTTGACGGGAATGCGCGACTCTTCAGCTTTCATCCTTCGCCTCGATCCGTCCCCCGGCGCGGCCGGGAGAGACCCCATCCTGAAACACGCCGGGCCGTCCTCAAACCTCTGGCAATCCTACAGTTTGGCCAGGCTGGCGGTCAAGCTCGGCCCGTCCCGGAGAGTTGACGCGTGCGGAAGCTCGACGGGTTGGGTAAAACAGAATAGAGAGAAGCCCTCCCGCTCCTTCTTCGTTGACGCTGCATAATATCGTGTTCGAATGACTCACCTCCGCCAATCTCGTGGGCTTGGCACGACGATCGTGCGGGCTCACCTGGCCGAGCCAAGCCGCTCCACCTGACGCCGCCGCTTTGACATCACAACGGGAGTCGACCATGCGCATGAGGTTGTTGACCGCCTTGGGGGTCGCGTTGACCCTTTTAGGGCTTGGGGCACCCACGATGGGGCCCGCCTTCGCCCAGTCCGAGCCACAGAAAAAGGACGTCGAGGCGATCAAGGACATGATCAAGTCGAGGATGACGAAGTCCTCGACCGCGACCAAGGGAAATATCAAGCCCTACGACGACGTCATCACCCCCGAGACCAAGAGCGACCCGGGCCTCTTTCTCGTCCACCGGCTCGATGACAAGATCTTTTACGAGATCCCCACGGAACTGCTCGGCAAGCCGATGCTGTGGGTCACCCACATCGAACGGACCCAGGCGGGATACGGCTTCGCTGGCAGTCCGGTGACCGATCGCGTGCTCCGCTGGGAACAGCGCGGAGAGGATATCCTGCTTCGCGACGTGAAGTTCGGCATACGAGCGGAGGCGAAGGATCCGATCAAGGACGCGATCGCCGCCACCTCGGTCGAACCGATCATCGAGGTCTTCCCGGTCAAGGCGTACGGCAAGGACAAGGCCCCGGTCATCGAGGTCACCTCGCTTTTCACCAGCGACCTGTCCGAATTCAGCGCCCGGCGTCGCCTCAACGCCACCGGCATCGACTCGCGCAAGACCTTCCTGGATCAGGTGAAGTCGTTCCCCGAGAATATCGAGGCGAAGGTCACCATGACCTATCGCGCCAGCCCCCGGATCAGCTTCGGCGGCAGGGGGCCGAGCCCCTCGCCGTCTCCCACGCCAGGCCCCGAGCGCCCCACGATCCTGGGCGGCGGTGGAGAGGGAAGCAACGTCACCGTCCTGCTGCATCATAGCATGGTCAAGCTCCCCGACGAACCGATGAAGCCCAGAACCTTCGATAGCCGCGTCGGCTTCTTCACCGTCGGGTTCGAGGACTACGCCGACCAGGCCAATCACCAGGTCGAGGACGTGCGTTACATCGCCCGATGGCGGCTGGAAAAGAAGGACCCCAACGCCGAGATCTCCGAGCCGAAAAAGCCGATCGTCTTTTACGTCGGCCGGGAAGTGCCCGACAAGTGGCGTCCCTGGATAAAAAAAGGAATCGAGATGTGGCAGCCCGCCTTCGAGAAGGCCGGGTTCAAGAACGCCATCCTCGCCAAGGACGCGCCGACGTTCCGCGAGGACCCCGACTGGGACGCCGAGGACGCCCGATACTCCTCGATCCGCTGGATTCCCAACACCACCGAGAACGCCAGGGGCCCGCACGTCAGCGATCCCAGGACCGGCGAGATCCTCGAATCCGACATCGAGATGTACCATAACGTCCTGAAGCTGATCCGGGACTGGTACTTCGTGCAGGCCTCGCCCAACGACCCCAAGGCCCAAACGCTTCCCTTGCCCGACGACACCGTCGGCGAGTGCCTGGCCTACGTCGTCGCCCACGAGGTCGGTCACACCCTGGGCTTCCCCCACAACATGAAGGCCAGCTCGAGCTACACGGTCGAGCAGCTCCGCGACCCGGAATTCACCAAGAAGAACGGCGTCGAAGCCTCGATCATGGACTACGGCCGCTTCAACTACGTCGCTCAGCCTGGCGACGACGCCCGGCTCATCCCGACCCTCGGCCCCTATGACTACTTCGCCACCGAGTGGGGTTACAAGGAATTCCCCAAGGCCAGGACCTACGAGCAGGAGAAGGCCGAGCTGGACAAGATCGTCGCCCGACAGATCAAGGACCCGACCCTGCGATTCGGCGATCCCAACCCCAGTGAAGATCCCTCGCAGCAGACCGAGGACCTGGGCTCCGACCCGATCGCCGCGACCGAACTGGGCCTGAAGAACCTGGAGCGCGTCGCCGGCTACCTCGTGAAGGCGACGAGCAAGCCAGGCCAGGATTATTCGCTGCTGTCCAACATGTACGACCAGCTCCTCAGCCAACGGAGTCGGGAACTCGGCCACGTCGCCAACGTGGTCGCCGGATACGTTCAGAACAACGTCTACTATGGCGACGGCGACAAGGTCTACGAGCCGATTCCCGCCGAACAGCAAAAGAAGGCGGTCGCGTTTCTCAACGCCAACGCGTTCAAGACTCCGGAGGCGTTCGTCACCTCGGAGATCACCCAGAGGTTGGAAGCGACCGGGACCGCCGACCGCGTCCTGCGGAGCCAGACCGGCCTGCTCGGAACGCTGCTCAGCGAGACCAGGATCAAGCGACTGGCCGAGGAGGCGACCAGGAACCCGAGCGGAGCCTACGCCCCGACGCAACTCATGGAGGACCTGACCGGCGGGATCTTCGGTGAGTTGAAGGAGTCGTCCGTGACGGTGGACCTCTACCGCCGGAACCTCCAGCGCGCGTACGTCGATCGCCTGACCAAGGCGGTCGAGCAGCGAAGCACGACCTCGGACATGCCCGCGCTGGCCCGAGGCGCGCTGGTCAAGCTCCTGGCCGACGTCTCCGAGGCGTTGCTGACCAACGGCAAAACCAAGGACGAGGCCACGAGGCTCCACCTGGCCGACTTGAAGGCCAGGATCAACGAGACCCTGGAACCCCGCGGCGCGCCGAACAACGCGGAGACCCCCGTCCGGGTCGCCCAGCCGTTTGGGGACGATTGAAAACCGGATGAGTCAGGGGCCGATCTTTAAGGTCGGCCTCTGACTCGTCATCGACTTCAAATGACTCGATGGACGCGAGTAGCGTCGAGGGG
>JBFWRA010000834.1:0-3225 GCA_050249155.1 Isosphaeraceae bacterium
TGCTGAAAGACCGGCTTTACGCCGAGGCCCCCGACGGCCCCGATCGACGCGCCGCCCAGTTCGTCCTGGCCAGGCTGCACGACGCGCTGACCCGGCTTCTCGGGCCGATCCTGCCGCACACCACCGAGGAACTCTGGGAGCGGCTTCCCGACCGTCCCGGCAAGCCTTCGAGCGTCCACCTCGCGGAGTTTCCCGAGCCCGACCCGCGGTTCGACGATGCGGAACGCGACGCGCGATGGGCCACGCTCCTGACCGTCCGCGACGAGATCCTGCGGGTCCTCGAAAAGCTCAGGGCGGCCAAGACCATCGGGAGCGCCCAGGAGGCCGCCGTCCGGCTCGGCACCGACGACCCGGCCCTGTCGGGCCTGATCGAGCGCTACCGGGCGACGCTGACCACCCTGGCCATCGTCTCGGACCTCGCGATCGGCGACCCGCCCGACGACGCCGCGCCCGGGGTCGAATTGCCGAGGCTCAAGGTCCACGCCTCGCGATCGTCGCTGACCAAGTGTGAACGCTGCTGGAACCTGCGATCGACCGTCGGAAGCGTTGCGAAACACCCGACGCTCTGCGAGCGCTGCGCGAGGGTCCTCGGAACGGCGTAGAGTCCGCGCGACCGACACGGGAGCCGATCGTCCGCCCACCGCCAACTTCCCACCGGGAATTCACCCTGTCGAACGGCCCGACCCATGCCAGACGCCCCTCGCACGCCGCCGATCTCCGGCCCTCCCATTCGCCTGGCCGTTTGTGTGTCGGGGGGCGGGTCCACGTTGCAAAACCTCATCGATCTGATCAGGGCCAAGAGGCTCAAGGCCGAGATCGTCAAGGTGGTGGCCAGCAGGCCCAAGATCGGCGCGATCGCCAGGGCCAGCGCCGCGGGGATTCCCCTGGCCCTGGCCAAGAAGAACACCCGAAGCCTCGCCGACTTCAGCCGATCGGTTTTCGACCCGATCCGACAGTCGTCGACCGACCTGATCGTGCTGGGCGGGTTCCTCTCGCTGGTCGAGATTCCCCCCGACTACGCGGGCAAGGTCGTGAACGTTCACCCCTCGTTGATCCCGGCGTTCTGCGGCAAGGGGTTTCACGGCTCCGCGGTCCATCAGGCGGCCATCGCGGCGGGCGTGAAGGTGTCCGGCTGCACGGTCCACTTCGCCGACGCCTCGTACGACACGGGCCCGATCATCCTTCAGAAAGCGGTGCCCGTCGAGGACGACGACACCCCCGAAACCCTCGCCGCGCGGGTCTTCCAGGCCGAGTGCCATGCGCTTCCCGAGGCGATCCGGCTGTACGCCGAGGGCCGGCTCAAGGTCGACGGCCGCCGCGTCCGCGTGCTCCCGGCCGTCTGACCCCGCGCGCCACGTGGAACGGTTGAGATACAAGTTGATTTATTTCGATCCTTGAAGCCCGACGCCGACGTCGGAGAGTCGAGGCCACGCTCCATTGAGCCAAATGAATCTCGTCGTTGCAATTCGGCGGGGGATTCTGTTCTACTGAAAAGTCCCCGCGACGCGACCGGCGGGAACCTCTGGACCGTCGATTTCGGGTTTAAGATCAGACGAAGATGGGATTGACGCATGTCCACCGGTTCGTTACGCCGTTCGTCGGGGTCTTGGTCGGGTTTTCTGTCAGGCTGGCCGGCCTGGTTGACGGCGCTGGCGTTCCTGCCGTTGCTGGGTCTGCATCTCAAGGAGGTGTGGTCGCGACCGCACTATGAGTTCGTCCCGCTCCTGATTCCTGGGGCGGGGTTGCTGATCTGGCGACGCGGCCGCAACCTGGGGGTACTGGAGCCTGGGGACCGGACGGTGGCCCTGGCGCACGCGGTCCTGGTCTGGTCGGCGCTGGCCCTGGCGATCCTGCTGGTCTCGAGCTGGCTGGGGGCGTTCGCGGCGCTGGTGGCGATCGTGGCGGCGGCGTATGCCTTTGGCGGGGCGAGGCTGTCCTCGGCGGTCTTTCCCGCGGTGGCGTTGCTGGCGATCGCGCTGCCGCCTCCGTTCCAGCTGGATTACGCGCTGGTCGGGCGATTGCAGGGGCTGGTCAGCCGGTTGGCGGGCATGTTCCTGGACTTGCTGCGCATCGATCACGTCATGGAGGGGAACGTGATCGACCTGGGCGGCCGCCAGCTTCTGGTTGATCAGGCATGCAGCGGCGTCTATTCGTTGTTCACACTCGTGGCGTTCACGGTGTTTTACGTGCTCTGGACGCGGGCGTCGTGGATGCGCACGGCGATTCTTCTCGGGTCGGCGGTGTTCTGGGTGATCGCGGGAAACGTGCTGCGGATCGTCTCGATCGCCGTGCTGGCCTCGCGTTTCCAGATCGACGCCACGGTGGGCAAGAAGCACACCGCGCTGGGGTTGGCCGGGTTCGTCCTGATGCTCTTCATGGTCGTCTGCACCGACCGGCTCGCCACGTTCGGTCGTTCGGTCGCGCGATGGATCCGTCACCACGCCTGGGGTACTCAGCGCGAGGTGGCCAAGGCGACCTGGGGCGACCTCCTGTTCCGTTGGGACGCGGTCCTCGAGCGTCGCGACGGCCAGCGGGTTCAGCGCGGGCTGAAGTGGCGTCGGCGACTGGCCAGGCGGGCCGCGGGAGAGACCGACCTGGACGATGACGAAACGAAGCCAAGTCGTTCGAGTCGAGTGAGGGAGTCGACTGGTCCGACCCGCCTCCCCGACCCCCGGCGGACCTGGCCGGGGACCCTGGCCGGTGGACTGGCGTTCGGGCTGTTGCTCATTCCCCAGACTCGACTCCCCGGCCTGGACTGGAAGACCATCCTTTCCGACCGCGGGGTCGAGGCGCGGGTCTTCGCGGGCCTTGGCGAGACCTCGATGCCGGAGAAGGTCGACGAGTTCCGCCGGATCGGTTTCCATGTCGAGACGCGAGACCACGACCTGATCTGGGGAGAAAACTCGCGCGCCTGGGCGTACGCGGGTCCCGAGGGAGGCGTGGGGGTCTCGCTGGACTATCCCTTCGTGGGCTGGCACGATCTGACCGAATGCTACACGGGCCGGGGTTATCAGGTGGTCTCACGCAAGCTCATCCCCAAGGAACAAGGTGGACCGGCCGTCGTGGCCGAGCTCTCCCGACGCGACGGACGATACGCTCGGCTGGTTTTTGGACTGTTCGATCGCGAAGGCCGGGCGCTGACGCCCCCGTTCTCGCGGGACGTCGTCAGCGTGCTTCGCACTCGACTGGCGAGTTGGGGCCTTGGCGACGCCGCGACGGCCGAGT
>JBFWRA010000835.1:0-3222 GCA_050249155.1 Isosphaeraceae bacterium
TCCTGGGAAGGGACGATGAAGATGCGCTACATGCTCTACGGCTGGTTCAAGGTCCAGCGCGTGGGCAAGACCAACGCCGTGACCGCGACCCCCTGCGTCGCTGGCAACGAGGGGAGACTCTTTCCCTTCGCTCTGGGACCGCTGGACCAACAGCCCTGGTTCCTTCCGTTCGTCGAGGCCAACAAGGCCCTCCGCGATGGCGAACCCGTCGACGTCGCGCCAATCCTCGACGATTTGATGACCTACGTCCGAAACGCCGGCTTGCCCGTGCCGCTTGAACCTCAAGAGGCCACCTCGAACTGAGCTGATCCACGACGTCGCGGGCGGGCCATCCCATCCCAGGAGTTCGCACCATGACCGGTCGACGCGATGCGTTGGCGGTATTGAGCGTCGTGGTCGGAGTCGCCTTGTGGGCGAGTCACGCGTCGAGCCAGCCACCCCCGGGGAGCCCCCCGGCTCGTCGGATCTCCCCGGGCCAGGCGGCGACCGACGTCGGGGCGATCGCCGAGGACGTCGCGGAGGCCCGCCGGCTCGTCGCCAGGGTTGGCGATCGCGCCCTCCGCGATCGGATCGACCTGCTCCTCGCGCGCGCGGAGCTGAACGCCAGGGGCCTCCGCGACAAGCTCGCGGCGGCCTCCGCCATGCCCGCGCCCGCGGTCGCGCCCCCCGTGGCGATGGCACCCGAGAAGTTTCAGGAGTTCCTCGCCGCCCTCAAGAAGAACGCCTTCGACGCCGGCAAGGCCCAGTTCATCGAGGACTTCGCCAGGGGACAATGGTTCTCATGCGACCAGGCCACGACTCTGCTCAAGGAATTCTCATTCGATGAGCACCGGGTCAAGGCCGCCGTGGCGCTCCATCCGCGACTCGTCGACCCAGGAGATTTTTTCAAGGTTCTCGACGTATTCACATTTGACTCGGGAAAACAGGCCGTTCGCAAGGCCATCGGCTTACGCTGAAAGAAGCGATGTTCGCGAAATTATTGAGAATGAGGGGCGCGAGTCGCCTTGTCGCATGCCTGGCGACGGTGGTCGCCTCGGCCGGTGTCCGCGCCGACGAGGTCGTCAGCGCGGGGCCCGTCGACCCGAGGCTCGCGAGCTTCGACCAGCTCATGGGGTCGTTCGTCGCCGAACGGAAGGTGCCGGGGGCGTCGCTGGCGGTCGCCAGGGAGGGCAGGCTCGTCTACGCCAGGGGATTCGGGCACGCCGATCCCGAACGGGCCGAGCCGGTCGGACCTGACGCGCTTTTCCGGGTGGCCAGTCTGAGCAAACCAATCACGGCGCTGACGGTGATGGTCCTGGTCGAGCGTGGAGCCCTCGCGCTGGACGACCGGGCGCTGGACCGGCTCGGGCCGGAGTACGCCGACGCGGACCATCCGCCGAGCGACCCCCGTTGGGCGAAGGTCACGCTCCGCGAGTTGCTTGAGCATCGTGGCGGCTGGGATCGCGACGTGTCGTTCGACCCGATGTTCCGCGCGGTGACGATCGCCAGGGAGCAAGGGGTCGAGCCCCCCGCCGGACCGTCCGACGTGATCCACTGGATGCTCAAGCGCCCGCTCGATTTCGATCCAGGCGCTCGTTACGCCTATTCCAACTTCGGCTACTGCGTGCTGGGCAGGGTGATCGAACGGGCGACGGGCGAACCCTACGGCGAGGCGGTCGCCAGGCTGGTGCTCCGGCCGCTGGGGATTACCGACGACGCCATGCGGCTGGGCGAGACGCTCGCCAAAGGCCGGGCCCCCCACGAGGTCCGCTACTTCGCCGGTGGCAAGACGGGGCCATCGGTCTTCCCTCCAATCGGCGAAGCGGTGCCCGAACCGTACGGGGCCTGGAACCTGGAGGCGATGGACGCCCACGGCGGCTGGATCGCGACGGCCCCCGCGCTGCTGAGGTTCGCCAGGGCGCTGGACGTCCCCGGCCAGGCCGGGGTGATCCGCCCCGAAACCGTGCCGAAGTTGTTCGAACGCCCTCTCGGCGCGGCGGGATTCGAGGCCGACGGCAAGCCGAAGCCGAGTTTTTACGGCCTGGGCTGGAACGTCCGCCCGATCGGGAACCGTGAACTCAACACCTGGCACACGGGATCGCTTCCAGGGACGTCGACGTTGCTGGTCAGACGTCGGGACGGCCTGAGCTGGGCCGTGCTGTTCAACACCCGTGACGGCACCGACGGCCAGGTCCTCTCCCGAGCGATCGACCCGCTGTTGCACCGAGCGGC
This sequence comes from Isosphaeraceae bacterium, assembly GCA_050249155.1. Classification (GTDB taxonomy): domain Bacteria; phylum Planctomycetota; class Planctomycetia; order Isosphaerales; family Isosphaeraceae; genus JBFWRA01. The sequence goes on from JBFWRA010000835.1 coordinate 2,212, forward strand.
GGACGCGGTGAAGGAGTGGCCGTAGGGGATCTCGTCAGAATCAGAAACCGGCCGACGAGGACTTCCCGAGATTCAGGAGTCTGGTTGCCCGAATCAAAGCCCGCGTGACCCGGCCTGCCCTGGCCGTTGATGGAAGCGATTCGTCCAGGATCGGCCCTGTTGAGTTCGTTGCCGACTGTGAACCGCTCCCACCCCTCCCGACGCCCTCTCCGAGACGTTTCGAGTCGCCACGAGGGATCTTCCAGCACTCATCCGTGTAGAGCGATCATCTCGTCGCACGCCGGCGGACCGCTCTTCGGTCTTCAGGGTTCTTCACGCTTCACAGTGACGGAACCGTTCGCCCGGGCTGGAGTTTTCGAAAAGGATGAAATTTTCGGGGCACTCCTCCCGCGCTTGGCATTCCGTGGGAGAGGTGACTACAATCCCGTTGTCTCAGTAACAGCCCTCGACAGGCGAGGATGACCCCTGGCGGGGTCCGCGCGTCGGCGGGGCCGGCGTGATCTCCGGGCCAGGACGCCGTCGCGAAGTGACGAGACGCTCTTGACCGCGTCGCCGGGCTCGTTGACGACTATCAGAGTGAATCGGTAACGCCGATTCCTCTCTCGCCCGTGGCCATGGGCGGACGCTCGCCTGTTCTGGACGACGCGTCGAGCCAGAGCGGAGGCTCCCAAACCTCGCCGGTCGCCCCGCCCATTGTACGAAGGCGGGTATCCGGACCCCGGCGACGAGCTCGAATGACCGCCCGGGTCCGGTTCAATGTCCCGAGGTACTCGCGGGGAAGGCCGCAGATGACGCAAGTCTTTCATCCGAGCATGAATACGTTCGCCCGAGTCACCATCTTCGGGGCGGCGTTCTTCGCGCTGGGACTTCTCGGGGTCGCGTACGCGGTGTACCGCTCACCCTACGTGACCGGGCTAGGCGTCCCGAGCGACCTGCCCGGTCTGGTCTGCCACGAGCACCACGTCAACGCCCTGGGCATCGACTGCCGCTACTGTCACACGTCGGTCGAGA
>JBFWRA010000836.1:0-3217 GCA_050249155.1 Isosphaeraceae bacterium
CTCCAAGGCGATCGATTACGCGGATGGGAACAACCGGCTGGCGAAGATCGCGAAGACCCTGGCGAGGGCCGAGGAGGTCGCGGCGGAGTTGGCGCTCCACGTCCTGCATGATGGGAATCCCCCCCTCGCGGAGGTCAAGGCGATCGAGGTCGTCTATCCGACCGAGTTCGATCTCTTCACCGCCGGCGAGGTGGCCAGGGCCGCCGGCGAGTTCCAGTCGGTGCTTGGTCGGGCCGGTCTCCTGCCGCGGACAGAAGGGCTCTTGCTCGGCCGTCTCCTTCGCCTCTGCCTGCCAGGGATGGCGGACGGTCAATACGACTCGTGCGACGCCGAGATCCAGGAATACCTCGAAAAGCGGTCTGGCGGTTGACGGCGTGTCGTCGTTTTTCCCCTTTGACGCTTTCTCAATCCGAGAGTCCGGACCATGTCCGATCCACTTGACCCCGCGGGTCCGACCGACGGGGAGACCGTGACGATTTCCAGGTCGGAGTTCGAGGCGCTGCGCGCCTCGGCGATGGCCGTCCCGAAACCGCGAGAGGGCCAGGGTCCATCTCGCCTCGACGACCCCGAGGGGGATGACGCCTCGAACGTTCCATCGCGTGAGCTGGCCAACCGCGACCGTCGCATCGCGGAGCTTGAGTCCGCGGTCAAGGCCGCGATTCGTGACCGAGAGCTGGCGACGGCCCTGGCCGGTCGGCCGCTGACGTCCGGTGCCGCCAACCAGTTGCTCAAGCTCTGGCGGGACGAGTTCGACGTCTTCGAACAAGACGGGTCTTATCGAGTGGCCCGCCGGGACGGCAGGGCCGTCGCCCAGGCGGTCGGAGAGTGGCTTGGGTCCCCCGAGTACGCTCATTTTTGTCTGCCGACCTCGCGAGGGGGTAGCGGGGCCCGGGACGCCAACCGCCCCTCGTCCGCGGCCCAGGGGGTCATCCCCCCGAAAAACCTCGGAGAAGCCGTGGTGATGAAATGGAGGGAGGAGTCCGCTTCGAGGCCCGAGAGCTTGCTGAAGCCGATTGGCTTGAGGCGCAACCGATAGGCCGTACCCGCGTTTCTCTCACCTGACGGGACGAGGGGAGCCTTCGCTCCGATGGTATTTCTCGGACGCGACACCCAGGCCGACCCTCTCGCCGTTCACTTCCGGAGTTTCTGATTCATGCCGAATAATGCTTACTTGCAAGGAATTCAGACCGCCTTCGACAATCAGCCGGAGATCCGGAACAACATTTACGCGGTCGCCAGCAACTGGTTTGTGAACCGTTGCCCGCTGGTGACCCGCGTGCCGCGCCTTCCCGTCGGCTCGACCACGTTCTCGATTGTGAGCCGAGGCCGAAGGACGCGGACGACGAATCTCGCCGCGGCCCTCACTTCCTCCGCGACGCAGATCACCTTGACGGACTCCAGTTCGTTGATGAACGGCGACGTCCTCGAACTCGTCTCCGGCGAGCGCGTCGAGGTGGTCGCGGACCCGAACCTCGCGACGGACACCGTGACCGTCCGCCGTGGCGCCGAGGGGACCACCCCCGCGGCCGGCTCCGCCAACGAGGTCGTTCGACTGATCGGTAATAGCAGGACGGGTGCCGAGATCAACCAGAACGGCGTCGCCTTGAAGCCTGTCGGCGTGCTCCAGTATTGCCAGACCTGGCAGCACCCGGTTCAGGTCGGTGGGTCGCTTCAGGCGTCCACGTCGTTCGAGACCTACGCCGGTGTCAGGACGCCGTTCGACCAGTACAAGATGGATGCGCTCCAGAACTTGCTGGACGACATGGAGTACTCCTCCTACTACGGCCGTGGCGAAGATCCCGCGATCTCGGGGCGTCCCAAGCAAAAGGGCCTCCGCGCCTTGCTCTCGGCGAACCTCGTGACCAATCCGGTCAACGCCAGCGCGTACAAGGCGACCGACTTCATCCGAGACGCGATCCAGTCTTGTCGGGTGAACGGCGGTGAACCGGACGTTCTGATGCTGTCGTCGAACTTCATGACTGGACTGGCCACCTGGGGTCACGCGGTCCAGCGGATCGACGCGGGTGTGAACGTCTTTGGAACGCCGATCGACCTGTTCGAGGCCCCGTTCCTCGGCGGCCTGTCCATCGTCGAGGCACCACTGCTGAAGCCCTTCACCGCGGTCTGCTTGACCTCCGGCGAGATCCGGATGCGGATGAAGCGGAACGAGTTCTGGAACCCCCGTGGCGTGCGCGGCGACGCCTACGAGGGCGACTGGATCGCCGAGGGTGCGATCGAGGTCGACAACCCGACCCACCATGCCTGGGTCGAGGGAATCACGGCGTTCTCGGCGAGCTAAGTCGCCCGGCGGCCGGTCCACGACGGCGGGCCGGCCGCCCGCCCCGGTCCCGCATCTTCACCCCGACCCCGAGGTGCGCCTTGCCCCGAGCCCCGTTCCCTGGCTATCCGATCTACCTGGAGGCCGCCGCTCGAGAGATCGGGCATCCGGAGGCCGAGGTCCCGGCGCGGCGGATCGCGACCCTCTCGGCGCTGGCCAATCTCTGCGCTCAGGCGTCGCTGGCGGATCGACGCGACGCGCCGGCGATTCTCGCGAAGGCGTCGGAATTCCGCGATCAGCTTCACGCCGCGGCCCTGGCGGCCGACCTCATGCTCGCCGAGGCGACACGCTCCCTCGGCGGCATCGAGCCCGAGGTTCCCACGTCGCGGACGACGTCCGCCTCGAGGAAACGCCGTGTCGGTCCGGCGAAGTCGTCGGAGAACTCCGTCTGAGCGGAGGTCGTTCTCGTACCCTCACGAACTGGCGACGAGGAGTCCAAGCCCATGATGACCGCCGGCCCATCGCTCTACGCGACGGATGAAGATATCGCGATCCGCGCTTCCGCCGATTTCGCCTTGCTCTGCCCGAGGGATCAGAAGCTGGCCTCGGGAAATGACGGTCTGTTCACTCCCCAGGACCGATGGGAGCTGATTTCGCCCTCGGTCGACTTCCAGTCCGCCGGTTTGAAGCCCGGGCACGTCGTCCTTCTGACGCAGCCCATCGGGATCTTCAACACGCCGGGTGAAACCTTCGCCGTGGACCGGGTGACCGCGAACACGGTCACCCTTCGCCGTAAAGGTCAGGCTCCTGGGCTTGGCCAACCGGCGGGGGCCCCTGGAGGCCTCTCCCAGGTCGAGGTTCGCGTCGCGACCCTTGAGCCTCAAATCGCTTCCGTCGGCGACGAACTCGACCGCCGCTCCGGAATCGACGATCTCTCCT
>JBFWRA010000837.1:0-3215 GCA_050249155.1 Isosphaeraceae bacterium
CGCGTCTACGTCGACCAGTTCTCCGGCATCGACAACTTCGAGCTTTCCGGCGCTCTCGAAGTCGGAGCCCAGATCGACCTTCAAATCCTCTTTTTCCACAAATACATCAACATTTGGCATCCGGAAACGCTGTTCTCGTACGCCACCAGTCAGGAGCCGAGACTGGCCCGGGTCGACTCCGACGGAGTCCTGCGTTTGAACGTCGGCCCCGCCGCGAGCGCGCGATTGAACGGGTCCGCGGTCGACGGCGACGAGTCGATCACCGTGCGACACGTGGGAGGGAGCGCGGGGGCCGAGGACGTCGAGGTGACCGGCTTCGGCGTGAGCCAGATCTACCGAGGCGTGCGGAGCATCGTCGCCGACGGTGGCGAGGGGAACGACGTCATCGAGATCGCCGAGGGCGTGCTCAGCGACGTCGATCTCCAAGGAGGCCCCGGGCGTGATACGCTCATCCACCGGGGCGTCGGCGCCGCCACGCTTCGTGGAGGCCCCGACGACGACGTCATCCAGGCGCTCGGCGCCGGCGCCACGCGAGTCGTGTCGGGAGGTGGCGGCGACCACCTCTCCGGCGGCCCTGGGATCACGACTTTCGAGATCGCCGCCGGCCGTCACACGATCACCGCCGGTCCCGGCGACCTCGTCCGGGTCACTGGGGGCTTGTCCTATCGACTTTCGGACTCTCACCTCGACGTCGACGGATTCACGAGCACTCTCCGAGGCGTTCGTCTTGTCTCACTGGTGGGAGACGACCGGGCGAACACCTTCCGCGTGGCGGATTGGAGCGGCCATGCCACTCTCGACGGCGTCAACGGTCCCGACCGGACGTTCGTCTCCCTGGGAGGCGGGGGTGGCGTCGCCCTGGCCCACTCGGGATACACCGGGCGCGACGTCGTGACCATCCTCGACGAGGGTGGGGGAGGGGTCCTCGACGTCACCGCCACCTCGGTGGCGCGCGGGTCCGAGATCGTGACCTTTCCTGGCCGAACCGAAGGGCTTCTCCTCGAACTCGGAACCGTCGCCACGACGGTGAACGTCCTCGGTAACCCGGAGGGCCTGACCGCGATTCGCGGCGGCGGCGGAATGACCACCTTGAACGTGTTCGCCACGAACCCGTTCACCCGAACGACCTTCAGCGCGGGACCCGGCGGCTCCCTCGTGCGCGTCGGTGACGCGGCCGGGCGCGTGCGAGGCGGTCTCTTTCTCAATGAGGGACCTGGAAGGGACCAGCTCACCGTCGACCTCGCCCACAGCCTCACGAACCTGCTTCATGCCCAGGGATTCGAGGAGGGGGGGGCCGTTCGCATTCAGGGAGACTTGACCCATGCGCTGGACCTCCTCGCCCAGTCCCTCGCCTCGGTCGACGTCGCCGGCTCGCTGGGTGCCGCGGGATTGATCCGGACCGGACCCATCGCCGCGATGCGGGTCGGGGTCGACCTGGCGGGCAAGGTGGAAGTCGTCGGGAATCTCGGCACGCTGGACGTCGGGCGCGATCTGACAGGCGTCGTGAACGTGGCGGGGAGACTCGACACGGTCCAGGTCGCGGGAGCGACTCCCGGGCTAATCGAAGCCAACGACGTCGGGGTGGTCCTCGCGGGCGCGGCGACCGGGCCGAGGGTGCTATCGATCACCGAGGAGGGAGTCCGACGCGAGGTCACCGCCACTCTCGTCGCGCCTGGGGCCCCAGGCTCGGGTGCGGCCCGCTTCGGGTACGTCTACGACTCGAACGGACCGGGCGCTCCGAAACTTTCGATGCGCGTGGACAACCCATCGGGCTCGTCCTTCGACCTGGCCCTGTCGACCGCTTCCTCACTGGGCTTCGACCTGGCGAACCTCCGCGCGCTGGGGCGAGCCGGCGTTCGACACCTCACCGTCGACGGCGACGTCCGGGCGGGATCGATCGTCTTGCCCCTCGACAAACTGGGCGTGGTGGCCGCGCGGGGCGACGTCCGGGCGGGATCGATCCGCGCGGCGTCCGTCGAGGGGGTGGCCTTCGCGACGATCACAGGCCCCAGAGGACGAACGCTTCCCTCCGCGCATGTCGGGCCCGCCCTCGCCGCGGCCACCCTTCGCCGAGGAACTCGACTCGCACCCGTCAACGGGGCCTTCAGTGCGCGCGTGCTCGAAGGACATCCCGTCTCGGTCTACCTGCGCACGGGGTGGGGGCGCGGGTTCGACCCACGGGTCGTCCGACTCCTCGACCAAAGTCACGACGGCCTGCCGAACACGGCGGTCCTCGTGGCGGAGTCCCGAGGGGCCTTCTCGCGGCTCCATTCGATCCGTTTCAACGGTTCCGGCGGAGAGATTCGCACGCGCCTGCCGATCGGTGCCGACGCGGCCCCGCGGCGGTTCCCCTCCGCGATCCTCGCACATACCCTCAGCCGAGCGCTGGGTCGGTCCGGCCCAGTCCGACTCTGGAGGCGTTAGAGGCTGTGATCCTTTTTGTTTTTCCGCAGGGGGGTGACAGGTGGGTCGCCTGACGCGTCAACCCGACCAAAACCGCCGCCGCGACCGGTCGGGCGTGCCCACCCCCGCTCCGGACGCGTCTGAGAGGTTCTGTGGGGCCCGAATGCGGGCCCTCGGGGGCGTTCGCACGCCCCACACCCCCTCAGCTCATGAGCCGCGGCAACACCGCCCCCACGTGCACCACGTTGTACGCCAGCACGCTCCACAACACCACACACCGTGCCTTCGACAGCCCGCGCACACGGAACTGGGTCAGGCCACGCTCCGTCTTCAACTCCCCGTTGATCGTCTCGATCGTCGCCGCACGCTCCTTGTACACCGCCTTGGCGTCCTCGGTCCCCATCCGCTTTCGCCACGCGGCCACCGCCGCGCTGTCCCCCCTCTTGGGCTGGTGCGGGTCGGTGTCCTTCTTCCGCGGCCTGGGCACCGGCATGTACAGCGTCGTCTCGTCCGCGGCCGTCGTGTCGACGTCGTCGAGCTTCACGTACCCACCGTCGAGCAATTGTTCCTTCACTTCCTGGCCGGTGCTCTGCTCGACCTCCTGACGCATCGGCGTGCCCAGGCCGGCGTCGCTGCCGACGTTGGTCACGTCGACACCGACGATGACGCGGCTCTCGGTGTCGGCGGCAAGATGCACGTTGTACGCTGGCCGCGTGCCCCCGTCGGGCATCCGCATGAACCGCGCGTCCGGGTCGGTCGGGCTCGCCCGCGGCGGGTGCCCCTTCGTCGGCGTGGCCTTCTGCTGCTGCTGG
>JBFWRA010000838.1:0-3215 GCA_050249155.1 Isosphaeraceae bacterium
GCGGCCAGGTGGGTCATGGCGGCCATCGTCACACCGGCGTGGTTGTTGCTGTGCTGGCCCAGTTCCCAGCCCGCGGCCTGGGCGATCGGTCCCAGGGCGAGGTTGCCCGCGAACCCGCCGAAGTAGTGCAGGTCGGTGAGGAGCACGTCGATCGGCTTGACCCGGAGGGCCTCGGCGAGATGTCCGAATCGAGTCACGCACATATTCGTGCTCATGCGGAGACCCGTCGCCGAGCGGACCTCCGCCATCGCCTCCTGACCTCGAACGGGGTCTTCGTAGTATTCCAGATTCAGCCCCGCCATGCCCGCGCCGATCCGCCTGGCCGTATCGACGCGCCAGCGGCCGTTGGGATCGATTCGCAATGGAGCGTCGGGTCCGAGCCGATCGGCCATCGCACGGAGGGTCGCGAGTTCCGTGTCGGGTGCCAGGACGCCCCCCTTGAGCTTGAAGACCCGAAAGCCCCAGCGCTCGCGAAAACGGGCGGCCATCGCCGCCATCGCCTCGGGGGTGCGAACCTCTCCCCAGGCGTCCAGCGCCCTGTCGCCGCGCCCCCTGCCGTCGCTGATCCTCGAGTCGTCCAGGATGGTCGGGTGGTCGGCCGCGTACCGATAAAACAGGTACGCCGCGTACTCGACCTCGTTTCGGACCGGGCCGCCCAGCAGTTCGCAAACCCGACGTCCCAACGCCCCGCCGCACGCGTCAAGGCAGGCGATCTCGATCCCCGCGTAACCGGCGGGACTGGAGGGGATCAACGCGTTCTGGAATGATCGATAAGCGAAGGCGTCGCGGCCGACGACGAGTTCCCTGGCCCGTTCCAGGGCCGCGGTGACCTCCTCGCCTCCGGTGGTCTCGCCGATCCCGACGACTCCCCCGTCGGTGGTCAACTCGACGACGTTGCGTAAGAAATAGGGCCCATGACACCCCGCCGCGTTGAGCAAAGGAGGGTCCGGCAGCGCGATCGGAGTGACGCGCAGCCCGGTGATCCTCAGTGGGGAGGGCTTCTGAGCCAGCGCCGGCCGCGCCAGCGCGCCAAGCGCCCCCAGGGTGACGGCTCGAACCCAGTCGCGCCGGTGCATGTTCATGTCGTCGGACCTCACGACGGGGTGGGAGAGTCGGGATCGACCGATCATATCACAGCCAATCGGCCGCCCACTCGCGAATGTCTGGGAGCTTTTCGAGTGCGGCTTCGACGAGCGGCCGATGCTCCGGGCTCGGTCGCCTGAGCAATTGCCGGACGATCCCCAGCCAGGGGCGGTTGGGGAGAAGTTCCTCGCGGAGAAGGTCGCGCGTTTCGAGAGAGACCGGGCTCTCGTTGACGACCCGTGCCAGAAGGTACAAGATCACCTTCAGCTTCATTCGACGTTCCTCGCGCAAGGGCTCCTGATCGAGCCCGAAGAGTCGTCGGGTTTCCGTGGCCCTCGGTCGCCTGCCGGGGGCGGGGTTGACCCCTGTCATCCCGGTCATCGTGTCCCAGACGAAGTAATCCAACGGGTCGTCCGCGCTGGGATCGATGAGCAGCCTTTCCGAGAACTCGTCGACCGGGAAACGGTCGACCTTGGCGTTGTTGCAATTCTTGCAGCCCCGGAGAAAGTTGTCCCAGGCGAACATCCGGACCGGGTAGGTCGTCTTCGGTTGGAAGTGCTCGACGTCCTTGGCGGCGACGTTCTCGCAGTAGGCGCACTTCCCACGGGCGTACCGATCGAGGGCCGCTTCGACGTCCCGCCTAGCCACCGTGCCGAGGAAGCTCGCCCAGGATTTCGCGATCCGGGGGTCGCCGGGAATGAACGTCGTCGCGGTCACAGCCTTCCGCGCGAGATAGGCCCTTGTTTTCGCGCTCAGGGCGTCTTCAGCGGACGGCCGTCGCAGGCGAATCATCGTTTGTCCTGTAGCCTGCCGAGGGTCGCGTCGACGTAACGGTCCATCTCCTCCTGCCGGGCGCGCTCCTCGGCGGACTCGCCGGGGGCGGTCAACCGGTCGGCGAGCACGACTTCGAGCCTGGCGAGTTCAGCTTTCTCGGTCGCCTCCAACTTCCCCCAGTTCCGCTTGGCGACGAGTTCGGCGTGGTCGCGGATCAGCGATTCCGTCTCTTCGTCGCGGGTCGCGTCCAGACCAAAAAGAGGACTTGTAAGGATTTGATCGACTCGCCATCCTTTCACGGTTCGCTCTGGGCGATGGGCCTCGACCGCGCCATTCCGACCAGTGGAACGCATGACGATCAGGCCGTCGTCACTCGCGGCCTGGGCGACGAACGGGCTGTGGCTGGTGACGATGAACTGGATCTTCGGGAAGGACCTGCGCAACCGAAACCCGATCTCGCGCTGCCAGTAGGGGTGAAGGTGCGCGTCGACCTCGTCGATCAGGACGACCCCTTCGATCATCACCGTCGGCACGCCGCCGACGTCCTCCGTGAGCCCCGAAAGATCCTCGGTGGCCGATTCCAGATGTCTCAGGACGTCGATGACGAGGGCGAGGAAACTCCTGTAGCCGTCGCTAAGGTCCAGCACCGCGACCTCCGCCCCGCCCACCCCCCGGAAGTACACCCGCTCGCTGTCGACCTTGCTGATCCGAACCTGACCCGGCAGGAGCCCATCGAGGACCCGTCGGGCGACGTCGAGCGTTCGTTCCGCGCGGTCGCGGTCGGGGTTGTGGGGATCGATCGACCGACTGTAGAGGTTCGGCAGCCATTCGGTGCACTGGGTGAGGGCGGCGGCCTCGCGGAAGAGCGTCACGAACCGCGACTCACGGCCGACGGAAAACATCAACCGCGACTCCTCCGAGGCACCCCCCAGCAGCCGACGGAACGGGCCATATCCGCAAGAGAACCACCCCGGTTTCTTCAAAGCGTAAGGGCCGCTGCTCAGGCCCCTCCGCGTCTTCACGTCCGCCAGATGGACCAATTGCGGCTGGTCGTAGAGGAGCCCACCCTCAAAGACCTCGTCCCGACCGGTCACGAGGAACGACGTTTCGTAGGGCTTCCTTCGGGGTTGCCCCGACGCCTTGTCCCCCGTCCCTTTGACGATCCGCGCTTGGAATCGCCCGCGGTCGACCCCTTGTCGGACCCAGCCGTCCGGACTGATCAGCAGGCGCTGGCCGGCGAGCGGACCCACCAGGGCGATGGCGATCGCCTGGAGCAAGGTGCTCTTGCCCATCCCGTTACCGCCGAGAAGGACCACCCACCCGCCGTAATCGTCGCCATCGCGCGGAAGGTTGATGTC
>JBFWRA010000839.1:0-3214 GCA_050249155.1 Isosphaeraceae bacterium
GTGGCGATCCACCAGGCCCTCCTGCACGGCTGGAAAGCCGAGGACGTGGCGGCCAATAGCGAGAGACTCGGCCTGAAGCTCGAAGGCAACCTGCGGCTGATCGTCGAAAGTTATCTCGCCGGGCGTCCCAAAGCCTGATTCCGTCCACTCCTCCCCATCACCCTCACGCCGGATCACCGTCATGCTGGCCCACAATGTCTACTTCACACTCAAGGACCAGACGCCCGCGGCGCGAGCGGCCCTGCTGGCAGGTTGCCGCGCGCACCTGACGAACCATGAAGGCACGGTCTTCTTCGCGTGCGGGACGCTCGAGCCGGGCCTCGATCGGCCTGTGAACGTGCGTGATTTCGATGTCGCGCTCCACCTGATCTTCGCCACGCGGGCTGATCACGACCGCTATCAGGAACACCCGCGACACCTGTGTTTCGTCGCCGAGCATCGCGAAACCTGGGCGAATGTCCGCGTCTTTGATTCGACGGTCGAGTGATCGCGTGGCAGACTGCCGGGACGAGGCCCAACGCCGATGACGCCGAGCCGCGCGGCCCTGAAGGCGATCCTCGACCACTGCCGCGTTCCCTTGAACGCGGAACAACTCGACCGCCTCTGGGCGTATCACGGAATGCTCCGCGCGGCCAACGCGGAGCTGAACCTCACTCGCATCCACAATTTCGAAAACATGGTGCTCAAGCACTATGTCGATAGCCTGCTGATCCTCAACTTCACCGAGCTTCCCTCGCCACTGATCGACATGGGCACCGGCCCCGGCCTTCCCGGCATCCCGCTCAAGATCGCCAGGCCAGACCTCAGCCTGATCCTCGCCGAACCCAGAGGGGCCAGGGTCGAGTTCCTCAACGAGGTCGTTCAGCGCCTGGGCCTGCCCGACGTCGAGGTCCTCGGCGGCAAGATCGGACCCCGCTCCACCCGGAAAGTCGCCGGCGTCGTCACCAGGGCGGTCGCCACGATCCCCGAGACGCTCGATCGGGTCGCGAACAGCCTCGCGCCGGGCGGTCGCATGCTCTTCATGAAGGGCCCCGATTGCGACGACGAGATCCAGACGGCCGAGGCCTCCCACGCCCAAACCTTCCGGCTCGTGGCCGACCACGCCTACGCCATCCCAGGCACGCCGCACCAGCGACGACTCGTCATCTATGAACGTCTTGAAGGAGAGACGGCGGGCGAACCCTCCACGTCCCCCTTCTCCGGACACGTCCGCGAGGTCTCCAGCGCTTCGAATCCGACGTTCAAGTTATTCAAGGATTTACTCACGGGTCGAGGCATTCGAAAGCACGGTCAGGCGCTGATCGCCGGAACCCGACAGACCGGCGAGATCCTCGAGAGATTCCCCGACCGAGCGGAGGGGTGGGTCACCGATACCCAGGGCCCGCCTCCTCCCAGTCCCCTCCGCTGGCATCGCCTGGCCGACCCGCTCTTTCGAGAACTCGACGTCTCCGGCACCCACGCCCCACTCCTGCTGGTTCACGTTCCCGAGATGGCCGAGTGGTCGGACCAGGCTCCCTGGCCCGAGGGTTGCTCGCTCTTCGTGCCCTTCCAGGATCCCGAGAACGTCGGGGCCGTGATCCGCTCCGCGGCGGCCTTCGGAGTGCCCCGCGTGGTCCTGCTTCAAGAGGCCGCCCACCCGTTCCACCCCAAAAGCGCCAGGGCGGCGGGCCCCGCGCTGTTCCAGGTCGAGCTTCAAAAAGGCCCCTCGCTTCAGGAACTCGTGTCGACCCGTCAGCCGCTTCTCGCGCTGGCGACCGACGGGCCCGACCTCGGCGACCTACCGTTTCCCCAGACTTTCGGCCTGGTGACCGGCCTGGAAGGTCCGGGACTCCCCTCCCACCTTCGCGAAGGGGCCCGACTGCGGATTCCCATCGTACCCGGCGTCGAGTCGCTCAACGCCGCGACCGCGACCGCCGTCGCCCTGTACGTCTGGAGCCAGGGACGCTCGGGACGCTGAACGCCGCGCGGGCATCGGGCCCCGATCGAATGCCAGGCCCTCAGCGCTCGTCAATGCTTTCGGGCCTCCCGCGACAGGTGGGGCAACTCGGGAAGAATGATCTTCGTCATCGCGAGTCGCACCGCCGCCTGGGAACCGGGCATCACCAGCAGCGCGACCCGACCGATCAATCCGCCGACCGCCCTGCTGAGCAGGCAAGCCGGCCCGATCTCGGCATAGCTCAACATTCGAAACAGCTCGCCATAGCCCGGCAAGGGCTTGGTCAACAACGCGGAAACCGTCTCATACGTCTGGTCCCTGGCGCTGACGCCCGTTCCCCCGGTCATCAGGATCGCATGAACACGCGGATCGCTCGCATACGATTGGATGAGTGGGCGCATCTCCTCGGGCTCGTCCCGGACGATCTCCCGAGCCACGACGCGATGGCCAGCCGCCTCGGCCAGTTCCACGATCAACGCGCCCGAGGTGTCCGTCTCCCTCGTCCTCGTGTCCGAGACGGTCAAAACCGCCAGGGACAACCCACCGGCCGCGTCCGCCCGGTGCTCTTCCACAGAGAGACTCATTGACGTCAATCCCCTATTCGGAACGGTCGTCCAGGACCACCCAGTTTTTGGATGTGAGATCGGTCGAGGGCTGATTGTCAGCGATCCGCCCCGGGCGCTACAATAGAGACCAGGTCGCGCCGATCGGCCGCGGCCGTCCCGCACCGTTTGGCCGGAGGGCCTCAGGGATGTTTGGAGCACGATCGTGGGGGCGTCGCTGGGTTTTGGGGTTGGTCGCGCTGGCGGTCCTCTCGGGCCTGGAAGTCGCGAAGGGGGATCGGATCGTCCTTCGAGGCGGAGGCACGATCCCCGGCAAGGTCGTACCCGACGCCACCGACCCGGAACGCCTCACGGTGATCCTGTCCCGAGGGAAGACCCCGCTGCGGCTCCAGAAGTCCCAGGTGCTCGACGTGCTCCGCGAGCCTGGCCCTCTCGATGATTATGTGACGATGCGTGAGACGGTTCCCGCGACCGCCGAGGCGCAGTACGAACTGGGCCTTTGGTGCGAGAAGAACAAGCTCCGCGACCTGGCGGAACTCCATTTCGAGGCGGCCCTCACGCAGGACGAGTCCTTCGGCCCGGCCCACGAGAAGTTGGGTCACAGGGAGGTCAACGGAGTCTGGCTGAGTGGCGACGAACTTCGAGCGGCCCAGGGTCTCGTCAAGTACAAGGGAAAGTGGGTCACCGCCCAGGAGCGCGATCTCCGTGAGCGGGA
>JBFWRA010000840.1:0-3212 GCA_050249155.1 Isosphaeraceae bacterium
CCTTCCGGTCGAGCCGGAGCCCCCCTTTTCGAGCCTCGGCGCCGGGGCAACGGTGACAGCGATCCGTGTGGATCGGCCAGACCTCGGCCCGAAAGTCGACGGGCCGAGCGGCCGGTGGCGAGAGCTTGGCGTCGTCGTCCGCGAGGACCGATCCTGGCGCGATTCCAGTGATCCCGATCGCGATGAGCCGTGCGAATCGGGTCGCGAGCTGCCTCAAGACCCAGGCCATGGACGGACCCTCGGGAGAAAACCGGGAAACGCCGCGACCACCGACGTTTAACCGGATTTTAACAAGGAGGACCGGGCGTCACAACGCGAACGCGTCGCCGTCAATTGAGGATGAGCGAGAGACACTCGTGGATTGAGTGGCCGAGCGATTTGCATTAGGCTTCTCTGAAGCGAAGCAACGCGTTTCTCCCTCCGATCAGGTCGTCGTTGACTCCTCGTCGATACCCTCAGGATCAGCGGGATATGGAACTGTCGCCAGGGTCGTGGGTTCGGGACGAGGTCTCACGGTGAGCCCATCGCCCGCGGTGGCCGAGCCAGACGGGCCGACTCTTCCTGATGGGGGAGCCGCGCGCGCCGTTTATGAGCGACGCCTGTGGGAGCGTCAAGGGGCCGTCGCCCGGCTGGAACGGCTCGACCGGGTGATCGCCGACGCCAGGCTCGCGGTCTTCGCCCTGGCCCTGGTGATCGCCTGGGCGGCCTGGTACTGGGAGGCGTTTTCCTGGTCCTGGGCGATCGCCCCGTTGCTGGGCTACGGCGCGCTCGTGGTGGTTCACGACCAGAACCGCCGGCGACTTTTGCGGAAGCGGAAGTCGGTCGCCTTTTATGAGCAGGGCCTTCGCAGGCTTGACGGAACCTGGCCGGGGACGGGGAACACGGGCGTTCGGTTCCTTCGCGAGGACCATCTCTACGCCGCCGACCTGGACCTCTTCGGCGTCGGTTCGGTGTTCGAACGGTTCTGCACCGCGAGGACCCGAGCGGGAGAGGACGTCCTGGCGCGTTGGTTGCTCTCCCCCGCCGAGCCCCCGCGAATCCGGGAACGCCAGGAGGCCGTGGTCGAGCTTCGCCCGAGGCTCGACCTTCGCGAAGACCTCGAATTGATCGGGACGGACGTTCGAGAGGGGATCGACCCGGAGGCGCTGGCCGCCTGGGGGCGCGAGCCGCTCGCGATTCGATCGCGATGGCCGAGTCTGGTGGCGCTGGCGCTCGCGGTCCTCGCCGTCGCGAGCCTCCTGGCGCTCGCGCTGACAGACCTGGGTCGGCTCCCGTTCCTTGTGACGATCCTCCTGGAAATCGGGTACTGGCTGGGCGTCAGGTGGCGGGTGAGGAAGATCCTGGACCCGATTCAGAAGCGGACGCGCGACCTGGTGATTCTGGGCGAGCTGCTCGCCAGGCTGGAGAACGAGCCGTTCGAGGCGCCTGGGCTTCGCGGGCTCCGCGAGGCGCTTCAAACCGACGGGGAGCCCGCGTCCCATCGCATCGCCAGGTTGGCCAGACTTCTCCACCTGCTCGACATGAAGGACCATCAGCTCTTCGCCCCGATCGCGGGATTGACGCTCTGGGTGCCCCAACTCGCGTTCCGGATCGACGCCTGGCGGGCGAGCGCGGGCCCCGCCATCGCGGGATGGCTTGAAGCGGTCGGCGAGTTCGAGGCGTTGACCGCACTGGCGGCCTATTCCTTCGAGCACCCCGACGATCCCTTCGCCACGATCGAGGAACGCGAGACCTGTTTCGAGGCGAAAGCCGTCGGCCATCCCCTCTTGAAGGAATCAACCTGCGTGCGGAACGACGTCGCGTTGGGGGGCGATCTTCGCATGCTGCTGATCAGCGGCTCGAACATGTCGGGCAAGAGCACCCTGCTTCGAACCGTCGGGGTGAACACGGTGCTCGCCCTGGCCGGCGCGCCGGTGCGCGCCAGAGCGCTGCGCGTCTCCGTTCTGGAGATCGGCGCGACCTTGCGCATCCAGGATTCGCTCCAGGCGGGCCGCTCGCGGTTCTACGCCGAGATCACCAGGGTCCGTGAACTGGTCGAGAAGGCCGACGGGCCTCGTCCCCTGCTCTTCTTGCTGGACGAGATCTTCCACGGCACGAACTCCCACGACCGGGTCATCGGCGCCCGGGGCGTGGTGGCGGGGTTGCTCGCCCGGGGGGCGATCGGCCTGGTCACGACTCACGACCTGGCCCTGGCCGAGGTCGCCGAACACCTCGCGCCCAAAGCCCGAAACGTCCACTTCGAGGATCAACTCGTCGACGGGGTCATGCGGTTCGACTACCAGATGCGCCCTGGAATCGTGACGCACAGCAACGCCCTGGCCCTGATGCGGGCCGTCGGGCTGGACGTCTGAGCCCCATCGATACCGCGACGCGGAGGCGCTGGGGTCTTGCAACGCGCGCCGGCGACGGTCCAAATCGTGCGGAACGCCGCGACGATCCCGTACCGTCCGCTCCAGGGAGACGCCCCGTGAGTCGCCGATTCGCCTCGTTCCTGCCGATCCTGCTGACCCTGTCCGCCGCCAGGGCGCAGGAGCCCTCCGTCGACCCCGTACAGAACGTCCGAAGGATTCCCCAGGCGGGAATCACGCTCTCCGACGACCAGCGCCGGATTCTTGGCGGCGAGCTGGCTCGATTGAAAGAACTGTACGACGGACTCGCGGCCCGCGAGACGCCCCCGTCCCGCGACACGCTCGCCGACGTGTACGTCCTGTACAAGGCGGTTCACGACGCGGTCACGTATGACGAATTCTTCGCCCCGAACGACGTCGCCAAGGCGAGGGAACTCCTGGCGCTGGGGATCGCCCGAGCGGAGCGCCTGGTCAACCAGGAGGCCGACTGGCCAGGGCGCACCGGCCTGGTCGTTCGTGGCTTCGTCTCGAAAATCGACGGCTCGGTCCAGCCCTACGGCCTGGTCGTGCCCGAGAGCTATTCCCCCTCGGGGGCCGTCCGATACCGCCTCGACGTCTGGTTTCACGGC
The DNA here is from genome assembly GCA_050249155.1 of Isosphaeraceae bacterium. Taxonomy (GTDB): domain Bacteria; phylum Planctomycetota; class Planctomycetia; order Isosphaerales; family Isosphaeraceae; genus JBFWRA01. The sequence goes on from JBFWRA010000840.1 coordinate 2,978, forward strand.
AGGGGTGAGACGCTCAGCGAGGTCAACTTCCTGGATCAACGGCGCAAGGTCCGCGGCGAGTTCGCGCCTCCCGACACGATCGTGCTTCACCCCTATGGCCGGTACTGCAACGCCTTCAAGTTCGCCGGCGAGGTTGACGTCCTGGAGGCGATCGAGGCGGTGAAGCGGAACTATCGAATCGACGACGATCGGATCTCGGTCCGAGGCTTCTCGATGGGAGGGGCGGCCGCCTGGC
>JBFWRA010000841.1:0-3208 GCA_050249155.1 Isosphaeraceae bacterium
CGCTCGCGTAGCGTCGATGAGGCTCCTTGGAGATCGCCTTGAGGCAGACGTTTTCGAGCGCCGGCGGGATCGCGTCGTTCAGTCGCCTGGGCGCTCGGGGCTCGTCATGAAGAAGCTGCTTGAACAACGCCGCGGGCTTGCCCCGGAATGGTGGCTCGCCCGTCAGGCACTCGTAGAGCGTCGCCCCGAGTCCGTAGACGTCGGATCGTTCATCGACCTTGTCGGGAGACGTCACCTGTTCGGGGCTCATGTAGGCGGGAGTTCCGAGGACCACCCCCTCTCCCGTGAGCGACCGGCCGGTATCGACCAGGCGCGCCAGACCGAAATCGGTGAGAACCGCCACCGCGGCCGAGCTGGCCGGGGTCGACGAGCCGGGCGACGTTTCCGGCTTCGCCTCGGAGCGCCCCATGCCACGGATCAGGATGTTCGCCGGCTTCACGTCGCGATGCACCAGGCCCGCCTCATGCGCCGCCGCGAGTCCACGAGCCGCCTGCGCGCACAGGGACGCCGCCCGGCGTGGACAGAGGGGGCCGTCCTGGAGGATCCACTCATTCAGGCTGAAACCCTCGACGTATTCCATGACGAGGTAACTGGGACCGCCCTCGATCCTCGCGACCTGATGGATCGGAACGACGTTGCCGTGCCGGACCCTCGCGGCCGCCCGAGCCTCCCTGGAAAACCGAGCGGCCCCGCGCTCGTCCGTCGGATCTCCTCGAAAGACCTTCACCGCGACCTTCCGGTCCAGCGCCTCGTCGATCGCGAGATGGACCGTACCCATGCCTCCCCGGCCGAGTTCCCTGATCAGGCGATACGGCCCCACGAACTGTGGGATCGAGGTGTCCGCGGCGGATCGATCCGCGCATTTGAGCCGAACCGTGTCCATGTCGGCGTCGCTCGATCCGCCTCGGTCCCGTTCGAAACCGAGCGACAGGTCCGACGGAAATTGGAACATCTCCCCGCCGTACTCCAAGCCCTGGAGCATCCGGAGCGGGTTGAGATCCGGATGGTCCGAGAGCTCGTCAAGCCGCTTCAGACACCGCTCGCAACCTTCGACGTGGTCACGGACCTCCGGCCACTCGGGGGATTCGTCACCAACCTCGAGGAGCGACACCAGCGCGGGGTCGGGCGGGCAGGTTCGCACGTCGTCGCCCTTTCATGAATTCACGTGGGGGGAGAGACCTTCGGCGAGTTCGAGGATCTCCTCACGGAGACGTTTGAGAACCCGACTCTTGGCGACGTACACGGAGGCCGCCGGGATGCCAAGCTCCCTCGCGACCTCCAGAACCGGCCGATCGTGAAGCCAGACCCCCTCGAACGCGGTCCAGTTCTTGGGGTCGAACGAGGGCCGAATCCTCGTCAACGCGGTCTGAAAGACGTGGCGGCTGAACGCCTCATCCCAGCCGTCCTCGCCAGGCGCGACGGCGGCTTCCTCCAACGCCAACGCCGGAGCCGAACCCCCCTCGGCGGGAAACGACTTGCGCACCCGCTCCTGGTGATCGGCGAGCTTGCTCCGCACGACGGCCCCCAGCCATCCGCGGAATCGGCCGCGTTCCGGCTGATATTCAAACGTCCGAATCGATCGGGCGACACGCGCCAGCACCTCCTGACTCACGTCGGCGGCGTCAGCCTCTTGCAGCCCACGGCGGCGGCAATACCCGTGAATCAGGGGCCCGTAGCACTCCACGAAAAGCCCCCAGGACGCGGCGTCTCCCACGTCCCTGAGACGAAACAGAAGGCTGGGCCGGGTGTCGGAAGCCGAGAACTCGCGTGTCATGGCGCTTTAACCGCCAGGAAAACACTCCGAACCCCTGGTCGCGCGACGATGGGGCCGACGCTCGCCTCCCCCGTTCACCCCAGCGGTCTGGTTCAATCCGCGGCGATCCCGGGGCGCCTCGGTTTGACGGCCGCCCCGCGGCAACCGCCTTGGGAAAAAACCAGGCCTCGCGCAAGAACCGTCCTCAACGGTGGTAACTCCTCATGGTAGGGCTCGTCTCAAAGGTCCGCAAGATCGCGGACCGCCCGCGCCACGAACGCCACCAAGGGGTGAAACGACCATGCTGCCAGGACGCATCACGCCAATCCTCGTGTTGACGATACTCGCCCTCGACCTCAGCCACGCCCGAGCCGACCTGGTCATCAAGAGTCAGTTCAACCCAGGCCAGGGAACTCTCGTCAGCATGGGTTTCGACGTCGCCTCGGACTCACTCTGGATTTACGATTCGAGCGGAGCGCAACTCCGAAATCACTCCAGGTCCGGCGTCTTCCTGGGCGGGATCGCTCGACCCGGAGAAAGCGCCAACGACTTCGACCTCACGTTCGCACCCAACGCCCTCACTCTCGGCGCGACCCCCGTCGGGGCCGGTACCTTGCTCGCCATCAACGGAGAGTCCGGACCCGCGGAAATTTACGCCGTCAACAAGAGCGACGGGAGCGTCCTCGCCACACTCAACACCGCCTTCGGCGCCTCCCACGTCGTCGGCGGCGCGTACCATGCCGGTCGCAACACCTTCTTTCTCGTCCAGGATCGACAACCGAGCAATCCGGCGCTTCGGAGCCTCATCGCCGAGATCGACCCGCTGACCGGTTCCGTCCTGAACACCTTTGGAACCACCAGCGTGGACTACACCATCAACTTCGGCGACCTCGAAATCAGCGCCGTCACCGGCAACCTGCTCCTTGTGAGTAGCGACGAGACGCGAATCCGAGAATTGACACCCAGCGGCGTTTTCGTGAGAGATCTCAACCTTCCCGTCGGCGTGGGCCCCCTCAGCGGCCTGGCGCTGGACGAGGCCCGAGGAGAAGCCTGGGTCTCCTCCACCAACGGAGTGGTCTATCAACTGGGCGGACTCACTCCCTCGGCGATTCCCGAACCCCACCCGGTCCTCCTGGGATTCATCGCGACGGCCTGCGTCGCAGTCCTCCGCCACCCCTGGAACCGAAATCGTTCCCGGTCGTGAACCGACGTGTGAAGGTCCCCTAACTCGTTTCAGGGTGAGCACCTGACACGGCCAGGCGCGCCAAGGTCATGAACGAGGATCCGATCGAATTCGTGGAAATCGAGCAAAATCGCCGGTAAGCTCTTGATCTCCCCATCGGGTCCGTTAAGATAACTCTCGCCGCTCGCAAACGACGCGAATGCAAGACGGCCGGAACGACGTCGCCCGCGAGGGCAGGGTCGCTCCGGCCGAAACCGTCGGCGGGGGGCGTT
>JBFWRA010000842.1:0-3199 GCA_050249155.1 Isosphaeraceae bacterium
CCGCCCTTCTTGGGCGCCGGGATGAAGCGGGAGACCTGGGCCCACTGGGGCCCGGTCAGGTCGCTCGGATACGGGATGCGGGTGCTCATACCGCAAGGCTAGGACACCTTTTCTAGACACGCTCTTATGGAAACACCACGTAGTATTCTCTTACCGCCACGTTTTGTTCGCTGCACCCTCCAAGAAGTACACGAACAATATAAATGTGTGTCTGGCTAATATCTAAATTGCCAAAATCCTCATAAATGTCCACTGCCTGATCGTTGTCACAGTTTAGTGAATATGCGGTGTCCGCTGGAACTCCAGCCACGACTGTGACGGGTGAGCCCGGACCGGAGACTCGAACGACATGCCCGCGTATGCAAAAGGTGCAGCCACTCTCACCTGAGTCATCACATTGAAGTGTCGTATGGAATTGGCCCGTCTCATTTCCATTATTTGAATATGATGCTCCAATCCCAACGGCTCCGAGCGAGGGCACGCAAGTCATGGGCTCCGGCGGCCCGCCCGGCCCCTGTGAGTATCCGGCCCGAGAAACCGCGGCCGACGTCCCGAACGAAATGAGAAAGATCGCCAACAGCTTCAACCTTCAACGAGGACTTGAACATCGGAGAGTTCCCGGTGAGAGGGGGCGTCGGTGGTCATGAACTCCCAATCCGACTCGCTAAAAATACTACCCCCCCCCCTGATCTCGGCAAGCGAATTCTCAGCGGATTCTGAGGAATAGATCGGCAATCACTTCCCGAGCTTCAGGGTCTGGGTGCCCGGGTCAAAGCTCGCGTGACCCGGAACCGCCCTGGCCGTGGATCGAGGCGGATCGTCCCGAGGGGCCTCGGGTCGATCCGGGGTCAACCAGGTCGTCGAAGGCGAGTCCGGGCCACGTGAGCTTTGACCCGGGCACCCTTGGGGTCGAACGTCGGGAACTGATTCCCAGCCCGTTCCAGAAATCCTCACGACGCGAGGCGTCCGCGGCGATTCCGACGGGTGCGAACGCTTGGACGCGTTCGCATCCCCTCGGTCGAATCGTGGTCATTTGGCCGGGACCAATCCGTGGATCTTGCCGTCGAACCCCAGGAGATACAGCTCGCCGTCGCGGTCCTCACCGAAGGCGGCGATGTTGATCTTGGGAGCGGCCTTCACGTCGATCAGTTCGCCGTTGACCGTCGCCTTGCCGTCCTTCTCGCGGAGGCCCCAGATTCGGCCGGTCTCGTAGTCGCCGTAGACGTAAACGCCGATCAGGTCCGGCAGCGCCTTGCCACGGTAAACGTATCCACCGGTGATGCTCTTGCCGTCGTCCTTGCGGGTTCGGGTGGGGGCGTGGGGGTACTCGGCGATGGGAAGACTGATCTTCGCCGCGGGGTCGGGCTTTTGCCTGCGCTGGGGCTGGAAGGGGTGGAAGCCCTCTTTGATGCTCCAGCCGTAGTTGCCGCCGTTCTCGACCTTGTGGACGATCTCCCAGAGGTTCTGGCCGACGTCGCCGGCCCAGAGGTCTCCCCCTTCGCGGTCGAAGGTGAACTTCCAGACGTTCCGCAGGCCGATGGCGTAGACCTCGGGGGCCCAGTGCTTGTACCTGGGATCGCGCCTCTCGGGGTTGTCCTCCGGGATGCCGTAGGGCTTGCCGTCGCTGGGATGATCGACGTCGATCCGGAGGATCGAGGCCCAGAAGTCCTTGGGGTTTTGCCCAGTCGAGAGCGGATCGTCGGCCGCGCCACTGTCTCCCAGGGCGATATAGAGGAAGCCGTCGGGGCCGAACTCGATGCAACCGCCGTTGTGGTTGCCGAACGGGTCGGGGTCGCCGAGCCAGATCCTCAGCTCGCTGGCGGGGTCGGCCCGCCTGGGGTCGGACTTGGAGACGAGGAACCGCGAGACGACCGACCGTCGCCCGGTGCGGCCTTCCTTCGCCGAGTAGTAGACGTAGAACTGGCCGTTGTCCTTGTACTTCGGGTGGAAAGCCAGCCCGAGCAGCCCTTCCTCGTTGTCCTTGCTGATGGGGTGGGGCAGTTGCAGGAAGAGCCGCTTGTCGCTGGTGGACTTGTCGTTGGGGAACGACCAGATCTTGGCCTCGTGCTGCTCGACGACGTAAAGCAGGTTGGTGCCGTCGTCGGGGTGTGCCATCGCGACGGGGCGATTGAACGTGAGGTGAGGGAAGGCGACGGTCGTGGACAACCTGGGCAGGTCGGCGGCCTGGGCCAGACCCGTGGCGGTCATCGCCAGCGCGGCGGCCAGGGTCGAGGTCCAGATCCAGGTCGGGCGGAACGCGGTTCGAAGCGAGACGGGCATGCCAGTCCTTTCCGATCGGGTGGGGATTCGCGGGCGTCGCCCGGGGCGACAGGAGACCGTCGCCCCGGGCCGGGCGGTCGATCGCCATTGTAGACGGTCGGTGTGAGTTTGAGGGAGGTCTTCGGGGCCATTCCCCGTTTCAAAATGGGTCAGGTGGCCGGCGGGGTGCCACGGGTTCGTCCGCGAACCCGAGTCTTCGGCCAAGGCCGGGGCGCACGGGTCCGCGGACGAACCCGTGGAGCACATCGACGAAATTGAATATATATAATTTGGCAAAAAACAATGCGATGGCCCTGGGGCGGTCTCCGGTCCAGTACAGGCCCGTCCAAACGAACCCAAACCCCCTTGAGGAACGGGTTGGTTCCTTCCGTTCAATCGCGTCGGTAGTGGCCGCGAACGGTCGCGACGGCCTGTTCCCAGCGCCGGAGGGTCTCGCGACGCCAGGCGTCGTCGCGTGAGGGGCGGACCTCGCGCGTGCCGCTTTCCAGAAGCGCCGAGGCGCGGGCGGCGTCGGGCCAGAGTCCGGCTCCCAGACCCGCGAGCAGGGCCGCGCCCAGCGCGGTGGACTCGGTCTGGGGGCTTCGGCGGAGGTTCAGGCCCAGCAGGTCGGCCTGGAACTGGAGGAACGGGTCGGACCTGGCCATGCCGCCGTCCACGCGAAGGGTGCTCAAGGGCTCGGGGAGGTCGGCGTTCATGGCGTCGATGAGGTCGGCGATCTGAAAGGCGACCCCTTCCAGGGTGGCCCTGGCGAGGTCGGCGATCGAGGTCGCGCGGGTCAGGCCGAAGATCGTGCCGCGGGCGTCGGGCTCCCAGTGGGGGGCCCCCAGGCCGGTCAGGGCGGGGACGAACAGGACCCCCGAGTTCGGGTCCGCGTCGTGATAAAGCTTGTCGATCTCCGGCGCCGCGCCGACCCCTTGCA